>JABDKS010000588.1 GCA_013002105.1 Pirellulaceae bacterium
TGACGTCAGCGCAAAGTACAGAAAGAACGGTTTGTCCGCGTTCGCGTCCGCGGTGGATTCAGCAATGAACCGCTCGGCTTCGCTGCTGAACGTATCGAGGACTTTGGTGTCCTGGAAATAATCCGCCGCCGGACCGACCCGGTTAAATGCACTCCACCCTCTTTGTGACTGCACCTTTCCGACCCAATGATTATTCCGCACAAAAGCGTAAGGAAACATGTCCAACGAACCGGGCAAGATGAAACTTTGTTCAAAACCAAAGTCAGCCGGTCCGATCGTCAGCGGTTTGGTGTAGTCGACGTTGTTGACATCCTGTGTTTTGCCATCGGTCGTTACCATTTGCGTACCGAGGTGCCACTTGCCGACGTAGCCGGTTCGGTATCCCGCCTGCTTCAACATGTTCCCCAACGTGTGTTGTTCGGTGGAAAAGCGGGGTCCCAGGTATCCCCATGGTCCGCCCCGCGGAACGCTTTCGAACCGCCACGGATAACGGCCAGTCATGATGGCAACACGAGTCGGAACGCAAACCGAAGCGTTGGCGTGGGCGTCAGTAAAACGCATTCCGTCAGCGGCTAGCGAGTCAAAATGGGGCGTGTCAACTTGGCACTTCTCGCCTCCAAAACATTTGACGTCCCCGTAACCCAGATCGTCGGCCAAAATGAAAACGATGTTGGGACGCGTCGATTCGTTGGCCGGCAACGATCGCGCGGTGGCAGAGTGAACGAGAACAATCGCGATGATCGCCAGGGCGAACCGCGTCACGGTCGATCGACAAGTCCGTAACGCCCCTCGACAGCCCTGCGTCTCGACTTGTCTCGTGTACCAACCACTCTTTTCTCGTTTCCGCATGTGCGAATCCCGTTGCTAAGACATCAGAATAGTAGGCGGCCAATAGTTTAGAACAAAATCCACCAGCCTTGTCCGATCGAGAATCGATCCGCTCTGCGAAAAAGCGATTGGGACGATCATCGTTTTGTGTTCAGAACGAACACATCGAATTTATGCCGTCTATTCATGTCGCAGGGCGTCGATGGGATTCATCATGGCTGCTTTTCGTGCAGGATAGAGCCCAAATATCAGACCGGTTCCTAGTGAAATGAACAGCGACAAACCAATCGACCAGGGCGCGATCCGCGGCTCGAGTGTGTACACGATCGGTGGCAGTGCATCTGGCGAAATCGTCGCCACTGCCGACCGCATCGCGCGAAATAGCGGGCCGCACATGAGTCCAAACAAAACACCCATCAAACCGCCGCTGCCGGTCAAGACGAGTGTCTCGGTTAGGAATTGTTGAATGATGTCCCGACGCTTGGCACCGATCGCACGCCGAATCCCGATTTCACGCGTCCGTTCGGTGACCGTCGCCAACATGATGTTCATGATTCCGATACCGCCGACGAAAAGCGAAATGCCTGCGATCACGACCAGCAACACATTGAACATCGCTCGCGTTCGTTCGGCTTGTTGCAGTAGTTCCTTGGGAACGACGACGGCGTAATCCTCTGCCTTGTGAAACTTTTTCAGTAACGATCCGATGATTTCCGCCGTCTCGTCCACATTCTCGATATCGTCGACGCTGACGGTGATCTGGCTCAATTCAACAATCTCGCCACTGATCTGGCCACCGGCACTTCGTCGCAGTACGCGATCGCCAATGCGTTGTCGCAATGTTTCCAGCGGGATGTAAGCGTCCAAGTTGTAGTCGCGAGCATCCAGGCTACCTCCGATTGCGGCCGCCGCCGTACGTGGTTTTGTCTGCCCGATCACGCTGTAAAACTCGCTGCCGACCCAGATCGATTGTCCGATTGGGTTCTGGTACGGAAAGAGTCGCTTGGCCGTTTCGTCCGCCAAAACCGCGACCTTCTTTCCGCGGTCTCGCGTTGACAGCCAACGACCGCGAGCGATTTCCAGTCGGTTCATCTCGCGGTGTGCTTCCACACATCCGACCAACTTGGCATCGGTGCTGCGATTTCCAACACGCAGTTCATAGCGGACTTCTCGCAATGGAATAGCGTCGATGATTCCAGGGATCGTCTGGGTGATTCGTTCGTGGTCTTTTCGCAGAAGTCCGTATTTTTTGACGCGGCTGCTGGCACTCTCGTCACTCGCGTTCGGTTCGACTGTTCGCACGATGACGTTGGTCGCGCCAAGTTCGAGGATCTGTTGTTGAGCTTGATAGCTGACCCCTTCGCCCATCGCGACCAACCAAATCACGGTCGTCGTTCCGATGAAGATCCCCAGCGCCGCCAAGCTTGCTCGCATCTTCTGCAGCAAGAGGCTTTTTACGCCAAGTTGTATCGTTCGGATAAAGGCCAGGGTCATAGGAAATGGGCAGCGGGTGTTCGACCTTGAAAAAACTCAGGCGACCGGTTCCCAAAAAGCGAAGAATGGGTGGGGCGGCATCCAAGCGTCAGTCGCGGTCAGTAGAGCCAAGCAAGGTCACTCGG
>JABDKS010000605.1 GCA_013002105.1 Pirellulaceae bacterium
TAGCGCAGAGTACATGGATTTGCCGACCGCCCGCTACGGTTGGACGCGATGCAACATCAGATGTGTGCATCGACCATTCATCGATTAGTCGAAGTCATTGCCAATTTTCGCTTAACGGCGAAGGGGCGCTGGTAGTTAAGGATTTGAATTCGACCAATGGGATCTACGTGGAGAATGAACGCGTCAAGCAAAAAATCCTGGTCCCCAACCAGATCGTTCAAATCGGCGCTTTGCGATTGAAGGTGGAGTTTTCGACCGAGGACGAACAGGTAGCGGCCAAGCCGAGCGTCGCTGCACACGCTCGGGGTAGTGCCGACGTCACACAGAAGATGCAGGTTTACGATTTGGACCCGCCGGAGCCTGAGAAAAAACCGTGGTGGCGACGGATCTTTGGTTAGCCGCGTAGCGTTGCTGGAGACTCCGTATCGTTTTGACTTCAGGTGGGGGGGCTGCTTGTCCATTGGGAGTGTGCATCGGTTACCGCTGTCGTGACAATGATCGCTGGGAGAGTTATGTGAAAGCCGACTTCTGCTGTGGTTGATCGGAAACGACGTATTTCGATTCCCAGTCAACGTCCTACCCGATAAAGCTTGCCAGGCGAGGCCGTCGGCAGTTATCCTGTGGGTGCAGCGAGCGGGTGTTTGCCAAACGGTCGCTGTCCTGCCTCCAGCCCTGTATTCGCAATCAATCGGTACGGGCTCCTTCCTCTCCAGCGCGTGGCTAGAACATGTTGTCGATCCTGGGAAGTCAGAGTCGTTGTTGTGACGGAGTGTCGCGACGTGGCTTTATGAGAATTGGTGGCCTGTCGATGGGAATCGGCGGGTTTGGTTTGGCGGATCTTTATCGCGTCGAAGCAGCGAGCGGCCGCAGTGGACAATCGCACAAGGCTCTGATCAATATTTTTTTGGCCGGCGGTCCTCCCCATCAAGACATGTGGGAAATCAAGACGGATGCGCCGAGTGAGATTCGTGGCGAATTTCAACCCATCAAAACGAATGTGCCCGGTATCGAGATCTGCGAAGTGTTTCCCAAGCTGGCCGGACTGATGGACAAGTCGGCCGTCATCCGCAGCGTGGTTGGTTGCACCGGTGGTCATGACGGCTACATGTGCCTGAGTGGTTGGAATCCAAACGAACTGAAAAACATCGGTGGTCGACCGTCTATCGGCGCCGCCGCCGCGAAACTATTTGGTCCCGCGGATGCTTCTGTGCCGCCGTTTGTCGGGCTGGCCAAGCCGACCAAACACATCCAATGGTCCGACGCGGGCAAACCCGGTTTTCTCGGTTCCGCCTACAGTGCGTTTAAACCGGACGGTCCGGGAATGAAAAACATGACGCTCAACGGGATCACACTGGACCGATTGTCAGACCGACGTAAATTACTGCACAGTATCGACACCTTGCGTCGCGACATCGATATCACCGGGGCGATGGAAGGCATGGATGCGTTTGGTCAACGTGCGCTAGACGTTTTGACCAGTAGCAAATTGGTCGACGCGTTGGATTTGAGTCAGGAAGATCCGAAAGTCGTCGCACGATATGGCGATGGTAAACCCTACAACTATCAGTATGACGGGGCGCCAACCTGTAACGAACAGTTGCTGATGGCTCGGCGGTTGATCGAAGCCGGAACGAGGGTCGTCAGTTTGAGCTACGGACGGTGGGATAGCCACGGCGAAAATTTTGACATGGTTCGAGATCACGGCGGCAAGCTCGACCAATGTTTGAGTGCGTTGATCGAAGACCTGGATCAACGGGGCATGCTGGACGACGTCACGATTGCCGTCTGGGGCGAGTTTGGACGCACACCTAAGATCAATGACAAAGCCGGTCGCGATCACTGGACCAAAGTCAGTTGCGCGTATTTGGCCGGTGGTGGCATGAACACCGGGCAAGCGATCGGGGCAACCAATCGAATGGGTGAGGAAGCGGCCGAGCGACCTGTGCACATGCAAGAGATCGTTGCCACGCTGTACCACAATCTGGGAATCGACACCGCGACAGCCAGTATTGTCGATCCGACGGGACGACCGCAGTACCTGGTCGAACATTCACCGATCGGCGAGTTGGTGTCGTGAAGCTTGTCTCGCGGAGAGTCCGATTACCAGTTGAGCACCGACAGCTGGGTGCCGCTGCGCTGCCGCTGTTCGCCGCTCTCTTCTTGTTTCTGTTGCCTGCGGGCGCGGTTGATGCAAGCGATTTCGTTATCGAAAGTCTGCGGATCGAAAACAGCGACTCGGTCGCCTGCACGACGCTGGTCGGTCGCGACGCCAGATTGCAACTTTTGGTCACCGCTGAATTGCCCGATGGTGAACAGCGCGATTGGACGCGTCATGTGACTTACCACGCCAGCCCATCGGGTCTGATTAAAATCGATCCAGGTGGACTGGTCACCCCGGTTGCAAATGGAACGGTCAGTGTGCGCGTGACTGATGCGGCAGGCACGACGGCCGAAGCAACACTTGTGGTCAGCCACATCGGTAACGACGTGCCGGTCAGTTTTCCAAGTCAAATTGTTCCAGTCTTTACCAAGTTCGGTTGCAACAGCGGCGGATGTCATGGCAAATCGGCCGGGCAAAATGGATTTCGACTTTCGCTGCTTGGGTTTGTTCCGCACGAAGACTACGAGCATTTGGTCAAAGAATCCCGCGGCCGACGGCTTTCGCCAGCCGCTCCGGATCAGAGCCTGTTACTGCTGAAAGCGACCAACGTGGCGCCGCACGGCGGTGGCGAACGTCTCAAGCAGGATTCGCACGAGTACCGTGTGTTGCGACGTTGGATTACACAGGCGATGCCGTACGGTGACAGCAGCGCGGCGACGGTCGTTTCGATCGAAGTGTTCCCCGCCCAGCGACGTTTGGCCAAAGATCAATCGCAACAATTGGCGGTCATCGCGAATTACTCCGATGGCTCGGTCGAGGACGTCACGCGTGCAGCGTTGTACGAATCCAATGCACCCGAGATGGCAGAAGTCGATTCCACCGGCTTGGTTTCACTCGGAAATTCGGTGGGTGATGTCTCGGTTATGGCACGCTACCAAGGACATGTGACGGTCTTTCGCGCCGATGTCCCGTTGGGAGCGACCGACAATTGGGAGCCGCGCGACTGGCCCATCCCTGTGAACGTGGTCGACGAACACGTTTTTGCAAAACTCCGTTCGCTGGGAATTCCCCCGTCGGCGCAATGCGACGATGCCACTTATCTGAGACGGGTGACATTAGATATCGCCGGGCGGCTACCGACACTGGCGGAAACCGCGGCGATGCAAGCGGATGTCAGCGCGGACAAACGCGCCAAGTTGGTCGATCGACTGCTCGAAAGTGAAGACTACAGTGAATATTTCGCGCGGAAGTGGAATACGATCCTGCGAAACAAACGCTCGGGCAATTCATTGGACTTCCGCACCGCCGTTTTCCACCGGTGGATTCGCGACAGTCTGCACGAAAACAAACCGTACGATAGATTCGTCCGTGAAATTGTCACCGCATCGGGATCGGTTGCCAGCAATCCGCCGGTGGCTTGGTTAAATCAGGTCGCCGACACCAATCAGCGAATCGAGGACACGGCGCAGT
>JABDKS010000625.1 GCA_013002105.1 Pirellulaceae bacterium
TAAGCAGGTCACCCCAGGAATTGTCAAACGGCCGATTCACCATCAGAATCAGCCGCTTCTATGCCGGCGCCGCGAGTTGCGACCCCACTACCATTTTCTCGGTTTAGAAATCGCCCCTCACTGCGACCCCACTACCCTAGTCGCTCGTGAGCGGACGCGATTCGGTGCTCAGCACCTCGCCGCGCCACCCCGGAAACGGCTCTTGGGCCATCGCTACCGCGTGGCGCCGAAGCATCGGATCGTCCAGTTCGCCGCTCCAATCGAACGAAACGACCCGAGTGATCGACGAGCCCGAGTAGTCGCGTTTCCGCAGTCGCACGGTCACGGACACGGCGTATGCCACGATCAACTCCCCTGACGAATCGGCGGGTTTCCCACGGTCACCAAGTCCACCTCGTCGGGTGCGTCGTCCGCTACCACTGGCAGGTCCGTCCAGATTGCCAGCGTGTCGGACACGGGGCGTAGCTGCTGAACCACGCCGGCCTTGACGCGGAAGTTGGCCAGGATCTCGAAACGCTTGTAGACGTTCATTTGTGGACCCCTTGGGGTTAGTTCATTCGTCCACGACAACGCAGCCAGAAGAGTCGCCAACGCGACGTTGGCCTTTAAAATGGTTGATAGCTTTACAATGTTTTCTAAGTTCATGGCTCGCCGAATCCTATCTTATCCACGGTCAGACCTCGCCAGTTCAACTCGGTAGCCACACGCTCCGCAGGCCATACGTGGACGTGCAAACTCGAATCCCTTGGTGCCTCGTCCTGGCATTATGCGGACCATTGAAGCTCTGCATTTAGGGCATTTCGGGGAGTCATTCACGGTTTGAATCCTATCTTATCTGCCCTCGCCAGTTCCAGAAACGCGTCACGCCACGAGCGGAAGCTGCTGATCTGATCGACCACGTAATCGGAAACGACTTCAGACAACTCATCCCGATAGAAACGCTCCATCAGGTCGCGATTGACCGGCACGGCGTACTTCTCGTCAACCCAGCGTTTTTCCTGCGCAACTCCGAGGGAATCCAGTAACGCTTGCATGGTTTCCGGCGGCACTGCAATCATCGCTCCGCGGGTCCGCCACCGCCACGGCAGTCGTCAAGGGCTTGCTGAACAGCGGCCTTTACCGATTCATGAGCCTCAATGAGTTCCTGCACGGTTTCGCTCAGCGCCGTCAAGCTGTCCCCCATCGTGCAAACTTGGGCCAACGCTTGCTCCAGTGGTGTGCAATCTGGCATCTCTGATTCTCCGTAAATGGTAGTTGTAAAGGTCCGTTATCGGGTCATCGGAACGGGTCGGCATCGTCGCACACGCCAGAACGCCGATTCCGATCAGCAGCCCCGTAGCGAGTCCGATCGTCCAGGGGTCACGCGTCACAGTGATATTTCGCATTGAGTTGTTGGATGTCGCACATCGCGTTGTATTCAGCCACTTCCTCGTCGATGTCAGTTGGCGGAACCAGTGAACAATGCTTTTCAATTTCTTCATCAGAAAGGCCCATCATACGCAGCCAATTGCGGCGCACATCGGACGCGCCGCAAACAACCGTTCCAATCGTCCAGGGGTCACGCGTCATTTGTTTCGCTCCCGCATTTCCGCTAACTGTTTCTCAATGGCCAACAGTCGCGCATCGGCACCCGGAAGAATCGTTCGGGATTCGATCACCGCAATACGTGATTTCAGGTCCGTCAGGTCGGTGCGGTACAAGCCACTGAGCGCATCAGCCAGTTTGTCGACGCTGCTCGCCATCATGATCACATCGTTGGAAACGTCGCTGATTTCCTTACGGATAGCGATACGATCAGCCGCGCTCGCTTCCCGCGCATGCTTCACGTCCGACACGACATTGGAGAGCAAAATCAAGTTGCTGAGAAACCCACCGCCAACCGTAAAAATTGCAGCCACGATCATGCCGATCACCCACCGCGACGTAGGGCTGATTTGCGTCTTGACACTTTCCGCAGGCATCACATCCCCCGAACAATAAGCCAACTCAACACCGAACAGCCCGCAAAAATCGCAGACACAATCAAAACGACGATCATCGCAACCGTGGCCTCGCCGACCCGTCGCCGTTCCCGATCTTCGT
>JABDKS010000643.1 GCA_013002105.1 Pirellulaceae bacterium
CTCTGGCTTGATATCGCGGTGTGTAATCCCGCTCTCAGAGGCAACTTCCAATGCCGATCCAACGGCGATCAAAGTTTCGATCGCCTCTTGTGGCGACAACGATCCGGATGAATCCAGAACCTCTCGCAAGTTCTTGCCGTCAATCAATTCTTGCGCGATGTATTGGGTTTCGCCCACACTGCCGACGTCGTAAACCTGGACAATGGTCGAATGATTCAGCTTTGCTGCCGCCCGCGCCTCACGTCGAAAACGCGCGACGTAATCTTGATCACGCGAAAAATCACTGCGCAGAACTTTGATCGCTACGTCGCGTCCAAGGGACAGGTGCCGCGCTGCGTACACGTCCGCCATGCCGCCGCGACCGAGTTTGCGCAAGATTTGATAATCGCCCAATCGGCATCCAATCAAACTGGTCGACGATACCGGAACGACCTCGGGGATCTCCGAATCGCTGGGCGGACCAAACGAACTGATCTCGATGGCTTGCGTTTTATCCGCGTTGGGCGAATCTTTCGGCGGTCGATCGTCAGGGGAGTTCAAACTAATTTCCTTCGCGATTGCATCAATCAATGGTACATCAAGCGTTCTATTTTGCGACTACTCGCTGCGCATCCGGCGTGTCAATCGATACCAGCACTCGATTCAAGCTACCCGAACGCAGACCTTCGATGTCCAACGTTACGAACTGAAATCCTAGCTCGATGAAGTAATCGTTCATGCGGTGGGATAACTCGGTACCCACCAACCGGGACATTTCGTCAAGCGGAACTTCGACGCGGGCCAACTGGTCGTGGTGCATCCGGACCCGGCAATCGCTGAACCCTTGCTCTCGCAGCCAATCCTCCGCAGCCTCGACCATTCTCAGTCGCTCCGGAGTGACATTGACTCCGTAAGCAATTCGACTGGCCAAACAGGGCGATGCCGGCAACGCATGATTTCGCAAACCGAAATACTGCGCCAACTCCCGAACCTGCTGTTTTGTCAAACCCAAATCGGCCAGTGGGGTTTGGACCCGCGCCAAACGTCCCGCCCGAATCCCCGGACGATGATCGCCCAAGTCATCACGGTTGGTGCCCGACAGAATCACAGCGTCGTGACTCGCAAAGTCGTGATTGAGAGCGACATCCTTCGCAGCATCATGATTGACCGCATCATGATTGATCGGCACTTGGTCAGCGGCCGCTACCGTCGCCAATGTTTCGTACAGAGTTTCCTTACAATAGAAACATCGCTGCGTATCGTTGCGAACATACTCTTCGCGTTTGCCTTCGCCCGTGGCAACGAATTGATGCGCGATCCCGATTTCCGCGGCGACCTGCCTGGCGATATCGATTTGCCAAGCGGGCACGCTGGGCGATCGCGCGGTGACGGCGATGCAAAACGGCAATTCGGCTCTCGCCGCCGCGGCTGCGACCACGCTGCTGTCGACCCCTCCCGAAAACGCCACGACCACACGTCGAAACGACCGAATCTTGTCGATCAACGCACTGGCCAATCGTTCGGTGGTGTTCGTGTCGGCTGTCATGATCAGTTGGTCGAGTGGGTCGGCGAGCGATATTCGATTCGGACAAAAAAGCCAGCATCTAAAGGGCGTTTCTGCCTGTCCAATAATTGTGACCGCCCAGATTCGATTCGCAAACCAGTCTGCTCGATCGATCGCTGCCGTCGCCAAAAATCCTGAAAAAATCCGATCACCTCCTTCGCCCCCATTGGGGCCGAATGCCCGGTAATCAGCACGCGAAAACGATTTCGGTCCAACAAATCAAAACAATCTGATAACAACGGATACAAATCACGCTCGATTCGCCAAGCCTTGCCCGTCGGTGCATGACCATAAGCCGGGGGGTCCAAAACGATCGCCTGATAGACTCGCTGCCGGCGCACTTCACGAGCAACAAATTTCGCTGCATCATCAACCAGATACCGAATCGGTGCATCCTGCAAACCGTTCCATTTGGCGGCCACACCGGCTGCCTGAACATTGGGTTTCGCCGCATCAACATGAGCGACCTGGTAT
>JABDKS010000689.1 GCA_013002105.1 Pirellulaceae bacterium
ATCCAAAGCCAAGGGTCATGGGATTCGCGATCTGATCGATCTGATCGTTACCAGCGAAGTATTCCGCCAGAAATGAAATTGATCTATCCAACCTTGTCGACATAAAGCGTTTGAGTGCCATGACAAAGTCGCCCACGAAAACTGCAGTGGTTCACTGTCGTCGCCCATTAAGTCGTCGCCATTTCCTGCGCGGCACCGGGGCTGCGGCAATTGCTTTGCCGTTTCTCGATGCAATGGGACCGACGCTGGGCCAACGCGTACTGGCGGCGACGCCGGAGACACCGTCGCCCAAGCGATTTGTCGCTATGTGCGCAACACTCGGTTTTCATGTGCCATTTCTTTTCCCAGACAAGGAAGGAATGGATTTCACGGCGACTGCGTATCTGTCCAAACTGAAAGACCATCGTGATCAGTTGACCGTCATCTCGGGATTATCGCATCCCGAGCAGCAGGGCAATAACGGACACGCGTCCGAAATGACCTGGCTCACCTCCGCTCAGCGACCGGGATTGGCCGGTTTTCGAAATACGATCTCCCTGGATCAAGTAATCGCCGACCAAATCGGTTTCCATACCCGGTATCCCTATCTCGCGTTGTCGACCAGCGGCCGAAGCATGTCGTGGACGTCCAACGGTGTGGAGATTCCCGGCATGTCGTCGCCAGCAAAATTATTTAAGGCATTGTTCATCCAAGGCACGCCGCAAGAGATCGAAAACGAGGTCCGTGGACTCAAACGTGGTCGTAGCATCTTGGATACGGTTGCTGGGCGAGCCAGGGAATTAGACGATTCACTCGGCCATCGTGATCAAGAAAAAATCGACGAATATTTGACGGCGTTACGTGACCTGGAACTGCGGCTTCAGCAATCCGAAGGATGGGTTCGGCGACCGAAGCCCAAGGTGGATGTTCAGCCGCCGCAAGACGTGCAAGACAAGGCCGATGCGATCGCAAAGCAGCGGCTCTTGTACGATCTGATTGTCATGGCCTTGCAGACCGATTCGACAAGAACCGTGACTTACCAGTTGAGTGGCATGAACGCTGTGCCAAAGATCGAAGGCGTTAGTAGCGATTGGCATGGACTGTCTCATCACGGCAAAGACCCAGAAAAAATTGACGAACTGCGGCGTATCGAAGAAGCCGAGTTTGTAGTATTCAATGAATTTCTAACCAAGCTTTCTGCGATTCAAGAAAATGGAAAGTCATTACTAGATCACACGGCAATCCTGTACGGGTCCAATTTGGGCAATGCGAGTGCACACGACTGGCACAACCTGCCCACCATCGTCGCGGGCGGCGGTTTTCAGCACGGGTCTTATCTCGCTCACGATGAAAAGAACAATACGCCGCTGGCAAATTTATTTGTCACGCTGGCACAGCGCATGGGTGTCCAAACGGACCAGTTTGGCAGTAGCACTGCAGCAGGGATCCGTGGGCTGGACTTTGCCTAATTTCGGGCAATCCCCGCAGGTGACTTTTGCGCGAGACATTGGTTCTTGATAACCCGACGCGTCAGTGAGGGACGAGTCAATATCAGGTGTCCCTCGCTGACGCGTCGGGTTACGAGAAAAGCGCAACTGCAGAACTGACACGTCGGGTTAGTGGAAAAACGCAACTTCAAAACTTGTGACTGCGGCTTACTGGCAATCCCCGCTGGTGACCCTTGTCGTTGCACTTTTGTGCGAGACATTGGTTTTCGATAAGCCGACGCGTCAGCGTCCATGTGGAAACTTCCGTCACGACCGCAGCGAGAAGAAAGCGGTATTTCCATGCGTCCATCCGTGGGAGGCCGACACCGTTGATTCGCTTTGATGACACGTGGGCGATCAATTTGAATACGAATTGGCGGTGCAAACTGGCGTGCAGAACTTCGGCAGCAACAATTCGACAAAGTGTCTCGGACTCGGCCTGGATGCAAAAAGCTCGTTAAAACCGGTAAAGCCTATCAGGTCACCCAATGAGATCGTCGCATGGGGACAGTTCAACGGTCAGCGTTGTGTTTCACGGCACGGACTTAGCAACTTGTGTGATTGGACCCGCCAGCACTCCAGACGTGGCTGGCACTTCAACCACTCAATTACCGGAGTTCAGGAATGATCACTCTCACAAAATGGATGCTCGCACCGGCATTGGCGGCGGCGTTTTTGTTTGCAGCCGACACCACGAGCGCCCAAGCACAGGGGTTTCACATGTCGCTCGGCGGCGGTTCATGTGGCGGATACGGAGGCGGTTTCTACGCACCGACTCGCTCCCATTTCGGATACGGGGCTGCTTTTTCGTCGGGACGCTACCACTCCTTTTATGGACACCGCGGCCCGCGTTACCACGACACCAGTCACTATGATTGGCACCCGACCGAAATTCGTCGTCACGGCAATCACTTCGATGTGATCCCCGGCCATTACGACTTCCACCGCACCGGTCACTGGCATCACTAAGTAGACTAGTGGCAAGTTTGCCCCAAAGAGCCGAATTCGCAAACGCGACAGTGACATACTGTCGCGTTTTTTTCGTGCGCGACTGTGTCTGAAAC
>JABDKS010000956.1 GCA_013002105.1 Pirellulaceae bacterium
GCCCAAGCGGTAGCGAGTTGATTGGGTTGACCTGTGAGCTGACGTTCTCCCTGCCCGGTCAACACATGGTCTTCGGTCAACGTCTTGATGCCCTGTCCGCGAATCTCCCAAGCCAGGGAGTCGGACGACCGTCGCACTGGCTCGTAGTGCGGTGTCATCCACCAGCGTGGTGACGTCAGTTGAGTCCCATCGGAACTTTGTTGGAGCATCGCCATGTAGTTGGGCATTTCCGGCACCGGTGCCCGGTCAAAACCCATCGCGTAGTGTTTCATCCAGAAATCGGCAGCCACCATCACGCTGGCATAGTGACTGTCCGGCGGAATCCCCGTCAGTAACACCTGCTGCATGCCCAGGGCGCGCTCCAGCGACGACACTGCCGCTTGAGTAGAGGGCATCGGGCGCGTTTTCACTTTGGCATACCGCGCCAAACCCTCCGCCGTCGGTTCGATCGAACAGGTGATGCCGATGTCACGGGCGTCGTTGGCACTTCGTAACGCATCCACTAAGTCATCGAGACGAACAACCGCATCGCCGGTCTTGACGCTGACAGTTTCGCCAAGCTGGTTGGTACGCCAGGGACCGGCTGGCCCGGCCAAAACGATGTCGTTTTGATCGGGGTAGACAAAGATAAATTCAACGCGGCGGAGACCGGCCAAAAAAAACATCTCGTCGGTTGGCTGGGTTTTCTGATCGATCAAATCGCTCAGAGAATCGTTCAGCCGCGAAAGTGAAATCATCCGCAACCGGGACTCCGACATGACGTCGTCATTTCCCTGCTGGCGTGATCTGGTCCACTGTTGTCCCAGTCGATCGACGTTCTTGAACTTCTGAACCACGCCCTTGGCGTCAACCCAAACGCCACCAACACCACCGTTGGGACCGATCACGGGCGTGACACTGACGACGAACGGACGCGACGTGATCGCTTGAAAGCTGGCGCGGCCCTGTGCGCTGGTCGTCGACAAGTCGGCAATCCCGATGCACATCGCACCACTGAGCATCAACACCGCGAACAGCTTTCGTATCGGCATGGATCATTTCCCCGATGGATTCAGAGCGATGGACAGCGTTTTGCTCACATCGCGGTCCCTCGTCATGACCGCGATCGATTCTTTTCGGACCAATCGTGATTGTAGGGCGGAGGAGCCGTGCCAACTACAGACGGCGTAATGTGGGTAACTTTAGGTAGATCACCCAGAGTGCGTGGAACGGGTCACGATTCGACGGTCAGACGCTGGATCTGCAATGCATGTTCCCTTGGCAGCGGCAGGTAGTCCTCCTGAAAACAAAAGAAATCACGCTGATCTTCGGGCAGTTCACTCCAGCAGTTCGTTTCGATTTCAAATGGCAAATTCTCAGTCATGTTCTGTCCCTAGACCGTTGTAAGTTTCAAACCACAGCGAGTTTTTGCCGATTGTGCGTGTCAGTGGCTTCTGTTGAATGCTCACTGGCGACGATCCGAAACCTACCCTGCGGGCAGTGTCACAACGGTGCCGTGGAGCCGCTTGGGCTGCGAATTGTTCGCGGCTTCGATCGTCATGCATCCGCAACACCATGAGTCAAGGATTTGGCAACCGGGGATCGTCGCATGCAGCTGAGTTGCCGCCGCATGCGACACGCTGGTGCCTTTGAACTGCGCCTGACGCAGCGAGTGCAGATGCTCCAGATGACGCAAGGCGGCGTCAGTGATCGGCGCGTTATTGATCGCAATCGTTTGCAGCCTCGGCATCGCTCGGATTACTGAGAGACCACCATCACTGATCTGACTATCAAAAATCACCAATTTTTCTAGTGACGGCAGCGCCGAGAGCGTACGAAGTTCATCATTACCAAACGGCATGTCGGTGCCGTCCAGATACAATCGCACCTCTTGAATCTCGCCTCGATCATCGCGAACGACTCTTAGTGCTCTTCGCTGACTTGAATTCGATACCGACTCGATCGTATCCAACAGCGCGAGCGCTCGCTGATGACGGCTCGGCTGCCTGCGCATCTGCACGATCCACGCGATCACGCATGCGACCGCCAACATCGCGAACAAGTTTTTCCATGCTTTCATCGGTCTTGACATCGCATCGCCCAACTCAATCTGAGCGAATCAGCAGTGTGTCGGCGGGACATTTGTCGCAATCTCATTTTCGCTTCATCAGCGCATACCCCGCTGTGCTGTCTTTTGTGTAGGGAAACCCTTCGGGGCGCGGGTCTCCGATTTTTGCCTGCAGATGTTCAAGCTTTTTTCCCACCCATCGAATAATGCCCAGATGGGTCTTGCCGGATTCCTCGCCCGACTCAATCAGTTCGTCCATGCTCGCGAATCCGTCCATTGGTGTGACGGTTAACCGGCCTTGTTCAAAGGCTTTTTCGCCCATGAACTTCGTGTACTGGTTACCGTCAACCAGCATCCGCGGCTTCATCAACCAGGGGATAAAAAAAGGAGCTTTGCCACCGTTTTGGCCGACGCTCACTAGTTTCCACTCACCTTGTAGGTCATCAATTGTTGGAATCGCGGTCATGTTGTGTTTCTATTGGTTGTGAACAACCACTCCGTGGGCAATCGGTTGCAGGCAAACGAGCAGTCGGATGATCCGACCGCGCCGCTCCTGAAGCGATTATACGCAATCGTTGAACGCGTGTCGCGAATACGCGATTTCACTTGCGCAGATTTGCCTGTGTCGTCCAACGTCAACCAATAGTGCATGGTTCAAGGTTCGTCGGATTCAAATACGGCTTTCGATTCAGCCGCGGTGCTAACATTTTTGGATCTCTGCCATACACTGCACGTCGACTCGCCGGCGAGATATCCACTCCCAATGCGGATACCACGGGGAAACAGTTTGTCGTCGATCCGGAGGATTACTTGTCGCGTTTGGCTGCGGTGTCAGCCGGCTGTCGTGTAAGTATCTGTTCGACGCCGTCGAGCATCTTGTCGTGGCGATCCGCTTGCTCCTCCCAGCGACCCAACAGCGCGTCGTATCGATCCGACTGCTCCTTGGATTTCTTGAGCTGACGTTCTGTTTCGTTTTGCTGTGCTTCGAATAGGTCCAATTGCTCTTGTGTTTGCTGCAGCTGCTGGTCGGTCGTCGCGGCCTGTCGATCGTACGCATCTACCTGCCGCTGGTAGTCTGCATCATAGGTCGCCCCTTGCTGCGCATTACACGCACCAAGCAATGTCAGGAGAGGAAGCAATACGAGATATTTCATGGGAGGCTCTTGATGAATGGCATGACGTCGCTGATCGCCGAACCGCAGGCAGCGACGTCGATTGTAGTGGACCAACAAGTATTCGGGTCGAGTATCGGTTGATCCGAATAACGCGTGACGCGTGATCGCGTTACACGGAAGCGGCACTATTGGTCATTCGTACGCTTGCCCATGTACGTCTTCGCAACGGTCATGGTCGCAATCGACCCCAGGAATACGACGCCATCAGTAGCAAGTAAACGCCATTTGACTTCGTCAACTCCCGGCGTCCAGATCATCCAAATGGCGATGACCACCGCAATCAGAATGCTGATCATGCATAGGATAAATCCGATTTTGTTCAGTGCATTCAAAAATCTGTCCGTCCGAAAATAGTGTTTTCGTTTGTGTTGACCTTGCCGATGGGCGACAGGATCACCGAATGCTTACACCTACGCTGCTGACGTGGTGGAGCAATCTTACTTGAAGAGACTGCTTGGACGACAGAACAGCGCATCTTTGACCAAAAAATGAACTGCCAATAGAGTTGCTAAGCTGGTTCTGTTCCGATCGCCACCAAGCAATTCTCTGGCGTTTTCGCGATTGAAGCCACCAGGTGGTCACAAATCTTTCCAAGCGCGTTAACCATCAGTTTCTAGATCACATCCTTAATGGACGATTTTGGAAATATCGCGCCAGCGTCGAATGGACGTCAACTCCCGCAGTTCATCGATTTCGACATCGCTTGTGATTCAGATCTTGTTTTAAAACCCATTCACTTCCGTATTCACATCATGGTTGACCGGTTGCGATTGGCATGAATGACTCGGCGATCTTTTTGAATCGCGGCAAATAACTTTTCCATGCGTCCGGCTGGGCCATGGCTGTCAGGACGACGATGTCTGTTTTTGTGGTGGTGATGAAATCGATTTTGACCAGCACATCCGATGCGTCGCGCGGATTCTTGGGAGTGATCGCCATCCACACCATGGGCACCCGAGCATTCTGGACCGTCCCCTCATCGACCAGCTTGAATCGACCCGTATCGCTTTTTTGTCGACGAAGCACTTCGGCGACGCTGTAGGACTTGCCGACGGAATGTCGCACCACACGGATGTTCTCACCAAAGGTGTCGCTCTCATCGTCCTTGGGCGCGCGGAGCGTAAAAATCGTTTTCTCTTCGTCGATCACCTGCCAGTCGTCTGGGACGGTAATCGTGTAACCTTTGCTATGCAGCGTCCTGGCATTACGCAGCGCCTCGGCATTACGCAGCGCCTCGGCGTTACGCAGCGTCTCGGCGTTCCGCTGCGCATCCGCTTGGGCATGGACCGCAATGGGCGGCAGACATGGAACGACAGCTGCGGCCAACATGACAGTGAGAAAGATTCGATTCATTGGTCTTGCATTGCCATCGGTCATCTACCGCTGCTCTTTCCCATCGTGATGGGTGACGGTGTGAGTTCAAGAAGATCGGGCCATTGCCCGACCGATCCAACTTTGAATTTTCTCATGTCGTACCGTTGAAAGTGATTGGACCAAACCCGCAGGCTACCGTGATCCCCATTTTCCGAGATCAAATAGATCGCTGCGCGGCCACCGGTCTCGCCCGGACGCGAAAAACGAGTTCTCTGTCCCGCACCGCATTTGACCAGTGGGGTCCGATCGAACGTGGCGTTATCGTGCTCGCGACGGTGGTGCGCCGCGACGTCATCGCCAGTGCGCAGTTCCTTCAACCAATCGATCTGGTGGATGGCTGCACCATCGTACCAACCACGCGTGGTGCCTTGACGCTTGTGGTAGCGGATCCGAATCGTTGTCCCATCGAAGCTGATCGATTCCGGTTCCATCGCTCCGTTGCGCCAACGCACCGGAAGAGGCATTTTCACAGGAAAAGGATTTTGAAATCCGATCATCATCGCATCCTACTCGCCGGGATCATCTGGCATCGGAGACAATTTGGCCAGTAACTCGGTAGCCTCGGCAGCCAACTGCGGATCGGATGATGTGGTCAACCCTTGCAAGTCATCCAAGTACTCCGATTGAACCCAGGTTCGACCCGCTGGATCATCTGCGACAAGTTTGGCGAACTCACTGATGACCGCTCGCTGCGTAGTTGAATCTCCTTGTGCCAACGCATCGTGATAGGCCTGAACCACAGCGACGCTGAAGAAGTCTGCCATTGCGTCCCCGTCGATCACGACACGGTTGGGTAGGTCCCTTGCCCATGCCACCACGCGGACAACGCCCCAGGCGGCGAACACACCAGACACAACGGTGACCAAG
>JABDKS010000726.1 GCA_013002105.1 Pirellulaceae bacterium
GGTCCAAGCATACGACCAACTTATATCTACGATGAAATGGCTTTAGAGCATTTTTACTTGATACGTGGGATCGATCGTAGGCCAGGACCTGTCCTGGCACAGCTGCGCCAGGACAGGTCCTGGCCTACGAGAAAACTAAAATTGCTCTATTGTTGTCACGACGCAACGGCTGTTGCATGTCATTTTGCCGCAATCCGATAATTCTCAATATAGAGTTCCAGCGCCAGACGAGTCAATCAATTACGAATCCGTAGACGCATCCACTAGCATATTTCACGCAAACCAATTGATTTGTTGTTTGTCTGTTTTTTTCTTGAAGGCTTGTCATGTCGATTGACTCCCCGTTTCGCTGTTTGCCGCGTGTGTGCGAGTTGGTTGTCGCCATGGCATTGTGTGGAGCGATAGCCGGAAACTTGGACGATACATCGCATGCATTCGCGCAGCGCGTACCATGGATGTCGTCGCGTGTAATCGGGTCGCCAGATCCTCCTAAGGAGTATCACGTCGAGCGGGTCTATCCCAATCTGGAATTCATTCATCCGGTCGAAATGATGCCGCTGGGTAACACCGGACGAATGATGGTGTTGCAAGTCGATGGACAATTGCTGACGTTCAATGACGATCCGGCGTGCGAGCAAACTGATTTGGCGTTGGACTTGAGTCAATTGATCGACCGACATCGCAGATCGCTGGGCTTTGTGCTCCACCCGGATTTTGACAATAACCGACAACTCTTTGTTGTTTATTGTCGCGACCCTGCCGCAACGCCTGATGGTACCCGCCTGTCGCGCTTTACCGTCACGCTCTCGGATTCCGATCCGCCAACTGTTGATCCACAGAGCGAAGAGGTGTTGTTGACTTGGGCGTCGGGCGGACACAACGGATGTGCGTTGCGATTCGACGCGGACGGTTTGCTGTATTTTTCGGCCGGAGACGGCGCGAGACCCTTTCCACCGGATGAATACAACGTCAGCCAGGACCTTTCGGATCTGCGGTCAACCATTTGTCGGATCAACGTCGATCAGCCCAGCGAAGATCGTTTGTACTCCATTCCCGCGGACAATCCGTTTGTCGATACGGCTGGGGCGCGGCCGGAGATTTGGGCATATGGCTTTCGCAATCCTTGGCGTTATGACTTCGTGCCAGGTACCAATCGGATTCTTTGTGGTGACGTCGGCTGGGAACTCTGGGAGATGGTTTTTGATGTCCGTCGCGGCGGGAATTACGGCTGGAGTTTGTACGAAGGGCCGCAGAGGATTCGCAATGATGTGACAATCGGGCCGACCCCGATTGAGAAACCCTTGATCTCCTATCCACACACACAAGGACAATCGATCACCGGCGGCGTTGTCTACCAAGGTGCCGCATTGCCAGAGTTGAAAGACGTCTATCTGTACGGTGATTATGTGACCGGATTGCTGTGGGGCGTAAGAACGGATGATCCGCACGTCACATGGAATCCGGTACTAGCCGAGACCGGTTTGCAAATCATTTCGTTCGCAAAATCTGCAAGTGGTGAACCTTTGATTCTAGATTATGCCGGTGGCGTTTACCGACTCATTCAAAATCCTGAGACGCAGTCGGACAATAGGTTCCCGCGTATGCTCAGTGAGACCGGGTTGTTTGCATCGACCGAGACGTTGGAGCCTGCATCCGGCGTTTACAACTATGACATCACGGCGCAAGCCTACCAGGAAGGTGCGACTGCCGAGTTTGTCGTGGCCGTCCCGGGTACCGAATCGATCAAGATCCAGTCACAAAAACGACGTTGGACATTTCCCAAAGGGACCGTGTTTGCAAAGACACTGTCGCACCGTTTGAAAGCACGTGGCGAGATTCAATCGAAACGAATTGAGACTCAGCTGTTGCATTTTGACGGGATGAAATGGCAGCCGTACAGCTATCTGTGGAATGATTCGCAGAGCGACGCGGAATTGGTCGACGCAGCAGGCGTAAGCCTGCCGGTCGAAGCTTTCGATTCGCAAGGAGTCGCGATGAAGCAGTGGTGGGTGGTTTCAGCACGCTCCGAATGCCGTGTTTGTCACACGCCGCAAACCGGCGGAGCCGTCGGTTTCTCATTGGAGAATTTGGCTCCTGGTCAGGTTGAAGCGTTCACCAATCTTGGCATTTTCGATCGAAAGGCGCCGGCAAACTGGAACATCACGGCGATGGTCGATCCAGCGGACGAGTCATCGGATTTGGATTTGCGAGCGAGGTCGTATCTGATGGCGAACTGCGCACACTGCCATCGTCGGGGCGGGGGCGGGACGGTTCCACTCGACTTGGTCTACTCGAATTCCGGTGATCATTTGAACGCGGTCAATGTCCCGGCAATGCAGGGTGATTTTGGAATCAAGCATGCGAAAGTGATCGCGCCGGGGAATCCCTATCGATCAATCCTGTACTACCGAATGGCGACCAGTGGAGCCGGCCACATGCCCAAACGCTGGACGCGCGAAAACGACGCACTGGGGCTACGAATCGTGCACGATTGGATCGACGCAATGGAAATGAGTACGCAAAGCGGTCGCGAGGCAACGGCCGATTTGGGCGAAGTATCTGCTGCTCTAAAGCAGTTTGCTGACGTCATCAACGATCCCAACGATGATAACTTGCAAGCGGCTAGGAAATTGGGATTATCCAATTCCAATCCGTTGGTTGCCGATCTGTTTGAACGATTCGTTCCCGTTGCCGAACGCCGGCAGCGTTTGGGAAAGAACATTGATACAGCGGCGATATTGTCGATCAACGGGGACGTGCAACAGGGGCAGGACCGGATGTTTGCCAGAGGATCGCAACAGTGCCTGCAATGTCATCGTGTCAAAGGTATCGGCACATCCATCGGACCGGACTTAGACGGGATCGGCAGCAAACGAACACGTGAACAACTACTTGAAAGTATCGTGGAGCCGTCCAAGCTGATTGATCCGAAATACGCGGCCCATATCGTTTTAGATGTTAACGGGGCCATTACGATCGGATTGAAAATTAGCGAAGACGACCAGGCGGTCGTCCTGCGCAGCGCCGACGGCAAGATTCATCGACTCAGGCACGGACAGATCGAGGCGCGGCAGGATGCCAAAAAATCGTTGATGCCCGACAGCCTGGCCGAGTACATGACGGCAGACGAATTGGCCGACATGCTGGCGTTTCTGAAATCCCTCCAGTGAGAATCGGAACACACGGTCACCGATACATGTACATTGCAAGTTTGGTAGTTTGGGTAATGCGTATCAGTGAACACGGTTTGCCTGGGCGTGCGGATCGTCTGGCACCGATGAATGCAACGATATGTTCCATTCACGATCTGACGACCGAAATCCGCGCCGGCTGAGCCCGCGCTGTTTGAAAGCATTTGCGCTTTTGGTCCTGGTTGGCGGTTGCCAAACTCCGGGCTCCAACGTGCCGCATTATTCATCGATCGACGCTGAGATCGATCGCGACATGGCTCACTACATCGCCAACGCTACGGCACCTGTTCAGCGAGAATCCGCCCAGGCTCCGGTCCGCACCCACGGGCACGGTACGGCGAGCGTGGATCCATCTGATGCGCAAGACGATCAAGCCAGTCCCACTGAGGACAACGAACCTGCTGTCGCTGAACCAGACAAAGTCGCGATGGACCTGCCGCCGATGTGGCAATCCATGACTGCCACAACCACTTGGTCCGGCCAGCATGCTCCCGTTCGCCAAGTCGAATTCACGAAAAGGAACATTGCCGAGCGAGCCAGCAAAGCGAAGCAGGTGATCAAGAAACCTGCGGCGGCAATTAAACAGGTCGTTCCGAAGCGACGTCCGCAGCGAATCGGAGTCAAAACACAATCCACCGGAACCGTCGAAACGTTGCCCCCTCCAAAAGTCGAACAGAGCGTCGAAACGTTGCCCGCTCCGAAAGCGACAAAGCGTGCGACTAAGTCCAAGTCGAACGAGACCACCACGTTGACGCTCGCCGATGTCCAGGCAATCGCGTTGCGAACACACCCTGCCATCACCGAGCAACAGTGTCGAGTCGAAGCGGCGGCCGGTCAGTACACTCAATCTGGATTGCCGTTCAACCCCACGCTGCAATACCAGGCAGACGAGATTGGGAACGAAGATTCCGCGGGCCTTCACAGCGTCACACTCTCGCAGCAATACGTCACAGCCGGAAAGTTGGGGCTCGCCCAACAGGTGGAATCTCAGGAAGTTCGAAAACAGCGATCGAGACTGCAATGGGAACGATTGCGTGTTCGTACAAATGTACAAATTGCGTTCGCACGTTCGTTGATCTCTCAGCAACGCGTCGACCTGACCCAGCAAATCCTGGAACTGGCAAATCAATCGGTCGAATCGGTCGAATCGCTGGTCGATGCAGGTGAGGTCTCCAGGGTGGCGTTGCTGCAGGCACGTGTCGAAGTCGAACGAGCGACGGTTGCGACAGAGGTTGCCCGCATCGAATTGGATGCCAACCGACAGACGCTGGCTTCTGCCGCCGCGATGGCGACACTGCCAACGGTCCGTCTGAGCGGCGACCTGACATCCGATCTGGTGGACATGCCGTGGACAACGTTGCTGGCCGAAATCATGCAATCGAATCCCGAGTTGGCGGTCGCAGGTAGCGAACTGGACCGAGCGAGAAAGGCACTTTGCTTGGCGATTGCTCAGGTAACGCCGAACGTCACCGGTCAGGTCGGTGTCGGTGTCGATACGGGCACCGACGACACGTTCGCAACGATCGGTGTTAGCGTGCCGCTGCCTGTGCGAAATCGTAATCAGGGAAACATTCGTTCGGCTCGCGCGCAAATCGCTGCGGCAAATGCCAGTTTGCAGAAGACTCACTATGATCTGTCCGGACGCTTGGCGGACGCCGTATCGCGATATGCGACATCAAAGCGACGTTATGAGCGACTGGAGACGCAAGTGGTACCGATTGCGGAAGAGACGCTGGCGTTGTCGCGTCAAGCGTTCGACGCCGGCGAGACGAGTTTCCTGGAATTGTTGACGGCTCAACGAACGCTGTTCACAACGAAACTCAATTCGCTCGATGCGTTGACACAGGCTCGTGAGTCGCTGGCCGAGATCCAAGGTAAGCTGGTCACGACCAGCCAGAACTGAAATATGCCGGCGTGTTGCCTCAGGGAATCGTCCGAGTTTTGGTTCAACCGGTAGCCGGTGCAGGTCCTTGTCTTTACCCACAAGTCTACTGATTGATGGCTTCTTTAATTCACCCTCCCACGCGCTAAATCATCCATGTAATAGAGACTTGTTCGTGGGAGCGGCTGTGTTGAGT
>JABDKS010000738.1 GCA_013002105.1 Pirellulaceae bacterium
ACGTCGTGAAGGTCGTCAAGAACCTGACCGGCGCTTCGCTGATGGAAGACAAGAAGATGGTCGAAGGCGTTCCAGCGACTTTGAAGGAAGCGGTTTCCAAAGAAGAAGCCGAAAAGGTCAAAGCCGAACTCGAAGAAGCTGGTGCTGCTGTCGAACTGAAGTAGTTCGGTTCCCGCTCCAGGCGATCCAAACAACAAACGCACCCGAGCCAGAGGCGCGGGTGCGTTCGTTTATGCGCGTTTGGCGGCTTCCGCTACCGCCTTTGGCGAGTGGCTGGAAGCATCCAAGCTGCGAACGTCTAATCTTCAATCGCCGCGTAAACGATCGGTTTGACGACCGCTTCGGCTTGGAAAGTAAACGGCATCCGCTGCGTCATCACGACGACTGCCAGATCGTCTTTGGGGCTGAGCCAAAAGTGGGTCGACGCCGCTCCGCCCCAACCAAGTTCACCGATCGGAACCGGCGACGATGCAGACGTTTCGGCATAGACCAGCGAGAACCCCAATCCAAATCCAACGCCCTTTCGCTTCAGGCCCTGCATCACGACGTCTGGGGCCGATTCTGGCAGCTGATTTTGCCACATCGATTCGACCGTTTCTGATTTCAACAGGCGTGCGCCCTCCAGTTCGCCTTTGTTCAAAACCATTTGACAGAATCGGATGTAATCGCCTGCCGTCGAAACGCAGCCACCGCCGCCAGAAAGCAATTTGGGTCGTTTCAGATATTGGCTGCTGGTCGCCGCGTCACCGACCACCAAGGTCTTGCCATCGTCGTCCAGGCTGTAATTATTGACGAATCGTTCGTGGTTCTTTTCTTTCACGAAGAAACCCGAATCGTTCATTTTCAGCGGTTTGAAGATGTTGTCGGCAAAGAACTGATCCAAAGTCTGGCCGCTAACCACTTCGATCAAGCGGCCCAAAACATCGGTTGAAACGCTGTAGTTGAAATGGGTGCCCGGTTGATAAAGCAGTGGTTGTTTGCCAATCTTGGCGACGGTTGCTTCCAGATCGGCGAACGGAGCCAGGATCAACGCTTTGCGATACTGTTTATCAACGTAGGATTCGCCAAAGAATCCGTAGGTGTAACCCGAGGTGTGACGCAACAAGTCTCGAACTGTGACCTCACGTTTGGCCGGTTCGAATTTGGCGTCATCGTCTTCGCCGCCGGCATAGACTTGGGGCTTTGCCAATTCCGGAATGTATTTGCTGACCGCATCGTCCAGCTTCAGCTTTCCCTGCTCGACCAGCATCATCACGCTGGTACTCGTAATCGGCTTGGTCATCGAATAAATGCGGACCACCGAATCGGTCTCCATCGGTCGCTTGGCTTCCTTGTCCGCGTAGCCGACCGCTTCATTCAGGACAATCTTTCCTTTACGAGCCACGGTGACCACGGCGCCGGCCACTTTGCCGTCGTCGACCAATTTTTGGAGTGCCTGGGGAACCTTGGCCAGAGTTTCGGCAGACATGCCAACTTTTGCTGGTTCGGTTGCCGGCAACGCAGTTGGCTGCGCCGTCGCCGCCTCCTGGGCCGATGCGAGACAAATGGGCAAACAAAACAACAGCGGGATCAAATACAATCGCATCTTTGTGCTCCAATGAGATTCGAAGGGTGCGTTAAGCGGCAGTTAAGATTGTAGTCGTTGCCAGCGTTACGGTGACGACGAACGAAAACTGAGTCAATCTGGTGAAACTCTACCGGACGATCCAGATTAATCGCGGCCACTATGAATTCATTTTTTGATTCGAACGACGTCAACTTATCGGCTTTCGCCGAGGTGTGCGAACAGACTACCGACGCGGGTGCTTATCCCAGATCCGCCAGCGTCGTCGACAATCTGGTGATTTATGACGCCGATGGGTTCCGAACCGATTCAGATTCCGGTCTCAAGTCGGAACTGGCCGATTGCCTGAAAACAGGACCCGGTGTGTTTGTCGTCCGCGGCGCGTTTGCCAATCAACCGATGCTAGACCGATGTAGCGAATGTTTTGCCCAGATTGTCGCCCGTGAAGCGGCGCAGAGCGAACAGCGCGGGGATCATTTCGGCAACAACCAGCGGATTTGGAATTCACTTCAAAAAACTTGCCTGGCCGATCCCCAACTGTTCGTCGAATACTATTCGAATCCAGTTCTGCACCTTGCGTCCGAAGCGTGGTTGGGCCCGGGCTATCGCGTCACCGCGCAAATGAACAACATCAAACCGGGTGGAACCGCTCAGACCGCGCACCGTGATTATCATCTCGGCTTTCAATCGGTTGCAACGATTGCCAGGTATCCGTTGCATGCCCAAGTCATGTCTCAATGCTTAACCCTGCAAGGTGCTATTGCCCACACCGAGATGCCAATCGAATCGGGGCCGACGTTGCTGCTTCCGTTTTCGCAGCAATACCCATTGGGATATTTAGCGGCGGGCAGTTCTGAGTTCACCGAGTATTTTTCGAAACACCGCGTGCAATTTCCAC
>JABDKS010000758.1 GCA_013002105.1 Pirellulaceae bacterium
ATTTCACGCAGGATCACGTCGGGCGTGCGTTATTCACAGCGGACGTCAATCGAGACGGGCGCAACGATGTATTGATCACACACATGGACGAACAGGCGAGATTATTGATCAACCAGAGCGAAGATGAAAACCACCAAATCGCGTTTCAGTTGGTTGGGTCCAGCGTGAGTCGCGACGCCATCGGAGCGGTTGTGCGATTCACCGCTGGGGGCCGCAGTAGGACGTTGTGGTCGCTTGCCGGTGACGGGTACATGTGTGCCAATGAGCGATTGCTGCGCGCCGGGTTGGGAACCGCCGATCAGATCAAAGATCTGACGATCGCGTGGCCGGATGGTACCGTGGACTCGATCGGCACATTGAACGCTGACACCGAGTACTTGGTCGTGCAGGGCGACGGCCAAGCATTTGAATTGAGCCAATATTAAAGTTGTTTGGATTTCTCGTCGGCCAGCACCTGTCCTGATGCGGTTTTGCCAGGACAGCTCCTGGCGACCGACTACGGTGATCCGACAATTATGGTGATCCGACAACAACGATGGCGATGATTCACCGTGTGCGCAAACAATCGGAGGCGTGCCGTCGGACGGTTGGTATCACCGCCCGATCGGCAACGTGAACGGTTCGTCTTCGTGTTCCAAGATCAACAATCGTTGATCGACGGCGACATCGGTGAACGTTTGTTGTTTTCCGCTGGGCCAGTCGACTTGGATCTCGTCGATGGATTTGGATGGACCCAATCCAAATGGAATCAACGACTCGTTGTTGCAAAAATAGCCGTCGCCGGCCGTAATCCACTCGCTACGAGTTTGGTCATCGAATCGAATGGTAATCTTTGTTCCGATGCTGTCCCGTTCGCTGACCACTCCAATGAATTGCAACTGGATCCAGTGGTTGTCCGTTTGCGTCGCATTGATCATCAGCGCAGTGGTCTCGCCCAGGTGGGTAATCACAAAATCGTTATTGCCATCACGATTGAAGTCCAGTCGTGCTAAACCACGGCCCAGATGCGGCGCGTCCCAGTAACCTGAGCGGTCGTCCACGTTCAACCATTCAAACCGGTTTCCTCGGTTAGCAAACAATTGCGCGGGCTGTTGGAACGGGGCAGCGAGTACTGTCGCATTTTCGATATGCCCATTCGTGACGACCAGATCCAATAGCGAGTCGTTGTCGTAGTCAATCGCTTGCGTGCCGAAACCAAGTACTGACGCACTGTGTGTCGACAATCCCCACTGGACGTTGCGGTCTTGAAAACCGGTTTGCCGACCCAAGAACAAACTGACGGTTTGATCTTGAAAGTTGGTGATGTGCAGATCGATTTTGCCATTGCGGTCAAAATCACCCGCGGCAATGCCCATCGACGCGGTCGCAGCACCGCTGAAACCAAAGGCACACCCTTGCAAAATTGCCGCGTCGTTCCAGGCGTCCGCGCCGGCGTCTCGTACCCAAAGTTGGTTTGGTTTCAAATCGTTTCCGACGAAGATTTCGTTTCCTGACGCAGGGTCAAAATCGGTCACGACGACGCCCAGTGCGGGTGATGCCACTTCTTTGTCGCTTGTGATCGGTCTAAAACGCACGTTGCCGGTGCCGTCATTGATGCCCAGTCGGTCTTTGCCCGCCTGGTACGTTAGCGGACCTAATGTCTGAATCACGTCACCCTGCGCATTCCGCTGTGGAAGTCGGGCGAGATCTGGGTCATGAATGTAATTCGACTCGAACAAATCGGGCAGCGCATCGCCTGTCAGATCGGCCACTGCAAGTGACGCTGGCAGCAGCGTCAGATCATTCCGATCATCCAACGTCTCGCTGGTGAACGTGCCGTCGCCGTTGTTGATGAAGAGTTGATTGGGCCCGATGTTCGCGCAGACCAAGTCGGGGAAACCATCTTGATTCCAATCGCCAACAGTCATTCCGCTTGAATAGCGATACTCCGATACGCCGGCGGCTTCGGTCTGTTCTTGCAGGCGGTCATCGACTTGCCGATACAACACGTTGCTCAGTTTTCCGACGTACGACGGCGGTTCACCGCTGCCCTGTCCCAGGCTCAAATCCACGTGTCCGTCCAAGTCGTAGTCCAACGCCGCTACCGCACCGCCAAGCGTTTGGTAAATCGTAAATCCCTCGCTCTTTGGACGACTTCCTACTTGGAATACGTGCGTCAGAGAGATGTCGCTTGCAACGTTGTGAAATGTCGCCGCTATCAGCGGCGGATCGATTTTCTCTGACGAACGAATCGGTGCGGATGCCACCGCGCCGGAGGTTTCTAACTGCGGCAGAGGGTACGTGTCGATTTCGACATCACAAAGCCGCCGCGATTGGCTGGGAAACCCGGAATTGGACGCGATCAAGTGCTTTCGCTGCTCATTAAGTCCAGCGATTTGCTGTTTTGGCAGTCCACGATGCAGGCTTTCGATCGATTTCCACATCACGGCTTCCAACTTTCGGTCCAGCTCAAATAACAGGTTGGCCAAGTTGGCAATCTCGTCCACGTTGGGCGGCTGCGAATCGGCCACACGGTTGTTAGCACGAACCGTGTCCCGGACCGCCCGCCACCGTTCCCCCCAGGTTTCCGCGACGGCGCTCTGCCCTGTCGACTCGAATAACGATTGCAATCGTGACATCGATGCCAGGTCGGTTGGATCCCGATCGACCGCTTCTAAGAATGCTCGGATCGCGGGCTTGGTCTTGCCATCGATCATCAAGAATGCGCCGATGGCGCTCCAGTATTCGGCGAACTGCTTGGTCGCGTCATTCGTCTTGCTGAGCCACCATCGGAACTGATCGTCGTCCTGGGCCTCGGCCACCGCGCGACCGTAAAAGGCGACGACCGCAGGTGGTGCGTCGCCGCTTTCGACCAAGGATCGCACTTTGTCGGCGGCCTGCTGATATTGATGTTCGCCAAAAAGCATCCGCGCTTGCCCCATCGCTCCAATCGGCGTGTAGCGACGACCACCGCCCTCAGGTTGGGGCTCCGACGGATCATCGAACATCGGATCACTGAGCGATATCAATGCGTGCAATTCATCTTGCAGAATGTTTCCTTGTCGACACAACTGTCGTAGATGCTCGGCAGCTTCGTGGCGTCGCCCTTGACGATTGAGCTGAAAGGCAAGTTGGCGTCGAGCGACATATGCCTGCGGTGCAAGCCTGAGAACTTTTTCGAAGTTCTTTTGCGATTGGTCGTAGTTTCCCAGTCGCGCGTACCAGTCGGCCGATTGTCCTAGCGCCGGTAGCCCTGCTTGAGGATGGTCCTCGGGGATTTCTTCGATGATTTCGATCGCTTGTTCCAAATTGCCGATCGCCGCGTAAACGTTCGCCAAGCGGAACAAGGCTTCGACGTCATCGGGTGCAGACAACAAAACACTTTGGTAGATGTCGCCAGCTTCGCTGAACTTTCCTTGGCCCGCCAGTTGGTCCGCACGTGCGATTTTGGTATCACGATCACTCGCGACTGGCGGAACCACTGTCGCCGGCTCGGGCTTCGGCTCTGTGGTCACATCCGATTGGCGGGCAGTCGACGCGTCCCCCGGCTGCTGGCTGGTCGATTGCTCGACCGTCTCGATCTCGGTGGGATTCTTTGACGTTGGCGACTGGGACGAACCGCAACCACTTAGAACCGATGCGACGAAGATCAGAGCGGTAGCAGTTGCAACACGTTTTGGGGCTGCTCGCCCGGTTGGAAATCGATTCACCAGCGGATTAGGGATAGGCATCAACTGGATCCGCAGTGCGGGTGGAATGGGATAAGTGCAGATGCGGACTGCGACGTCCACACGTGCGAACTGCCGCTGAATCAGTCTATCAATTGCCAGCGCAAACGACCAAATGGCAGAGGGTGCATTGGCGAGGCATAAAAAAACCCCCGCATCCAAGAAGCATGCGAGGGAGTTTTACAGAAGAACTGGATGGAATCCAGAACGTGAACAATGGTTTAATTACCAGGACCGCCACGTTCCTTCATAGCTTCTTCGTAGCCTTTTTGCTCGTCAGCGGTCAATCCGCCGTCGGTTGCGGTGGCGTCTTTCTCTATGACAGACGTTTCACCGCCGTCACCGCAGCCAGTCATACCTACAGCCGTCAGGCTCAATGCGGCAACAAATGCCAACGCGAACTTTTTCATCTCAAACCTCGGGGATTTCTTTAGGTGCGTTTATACACACATGTGTATCACAACCGAATAATGGGCCATCACGCACCATTATTCAAGTATGCAAGTCGGCGTTGGCAGCATTTAACCTGCTATTTTTTGATGCCGGAGATCGGAAAAAGCGAGGTTTCGGCGAACGTCCCACCGACGCGGCAGTTTGTCTGTGTCACGACGGGTTTTACGCACCACCTGTCACGGGAGACGATTATTTAGCGTCGATTCACCTTCGATAACCAAATAACGCTCGGTGGTTTTCACTAGCGGAAATTCTTGTTGTTCGCCCGATGGCCAACGGATTTGGACACTATCGACCGTGTCTTGGTCGACGCCCAAACCGAAATCCAGCACCGATTCGTCCGAGCAGAAATATCCGTCTCCGGCCGTTACCCACTGTGTCCAGGTTTGGTCACCGCTGGTAACGGTCACGCGAGCGCCGATTGCATCGCGTTCACTTTGGGTTCCGACCAATTCGAATTGAATCCAAGAACCAGGGGTTGGAGTTTCATTTTTCAGCAGCGCGGTTGGTTGATCCAAATGACCAATCAGCAGATCGATCGCGCCGTCACGGTTGTAATCGATGGTAGTCATCGCACGCCCCAGGTATTCGCGATTCCAATAATCCGAATCATCATCGACATCCGTCGCAGCAAACCGAACTCCGCGATTGATCAAACATTGCGGCGGCATTTGAAAACCTTCACCTTCCTTTCGCATGTCAAAGATATGGCCGTTGGTGACGAATAAATCGAGCCATCCATTTCGGTCGATATCGACAGCTTTGGTTCCGAATCCGACCATGGGCCAGCTCGCTTGATCGATTCCGTACCGCGCGGCCAAATCGGTAAAACCACCGCCCTTGGTTTGCACGTACAAGTTGGCGGATTCGAGCGAGAAGTTTGTGACATGCAAGTCAATTTCTCCATCGCGATTGAAGTCACCGGTTGCGATACCCATGCAGCCGTTTGCGACGCCGCTGTAGCCATTGGCAAGTCCCATCGCGTCGGCTGCATTGCTCAATTGGTTATTGCCAGTGTGCACCAAAAAGTGATTTGGCCGTACATCGTTGCCCACAAAGACTTCGTTGTTGCCGTCGGACGCAAAGTCGGTGATGACGACGCCCAATCCAGTTCCCGGTTTGGCGATCTCGCGTCCGATTTCTCGCATCACATAAGTGCCGTCGCCGCGGTTTTCGTACCATCGATCGCTCTGCGCGTAGTGCAACAGTGGCGAGGGTTGAATCTCGGTACCGTCCTCGGCAATCTCAGGAAGTTTGAAACCGCCCTCCATTTCGATGTAGACGGTTTCATAAAGATCCGGCAACGCGTCGCCGTTGATGTCTCCGATGGCCAAAGATGAAGTGAATCGATCGGCCACGTCACCCAACGTTGACGTGGCATCGCGAAACGTTCCGTCACCGTTGTTGATCAGCAAACGGTTGTGCCCGAGGCTGCCTAAATACAGGTCGGTGAAACCGTCTTGATTGACGTCGCCGGCGGCCAGTCCGGAGCCGTAGTTTCGGTCCGATGCGTCGGACGTCTGAGTGGTATCAACAAATTGTCCCTGCAGATTTCGATACAGCAAATTGGACCGCGTGCATTGATCGGTGGGTGGCTCGCCCGAACCTTGAGCAAAATAGACGTCGGGCCATCCATCCAGGTCGAAATCGATCACAGCGATTCCACCGCCGATTGATTCATGGATTGGGATCGATGCGATGTTGATCTGCTTGTCTTGGTACCACTGGAAATCAATTCCAACCTGTTTGGCAACATTGACCAATCGCGGTGTCGCCAGCGGTTTTACGTCGACCAGAACCGGCTTGATCTCTAAGGTGGAAACGTCGCCGATCAAATTGTCGAACGCTGGTTGGAGTTCGAATTGTTTTGGGTCCACACCGACCAACGCGGATGCCACGGTGATTTCTCGAGCATCCTGGGACTGC
>JABDKS010000960.1 GCA_013002105.1 Pirellulaceae bacterium
AGTCGGGTGATTGATGGCTTCTTTAATTCACCCTCCCACGCGCTAAATCATCCATGTAATAGAGACCTAGTCGTGGGAGGGTCGGCACCGAGCTTTAGCGAGTGTGACGGGGAGGGCGATCAACGTCCTCTGTTCGCCCTCCCCGTTGGCTCGCTTAGGCTCACCACCGACCCTCCCGCGATAGCGTGTTTTCCAATGGAAAGTCATGCGCGCGGGAGGGTAAAGTGTTGATTGCAAAAGCCGACTTGTGGGTAAAGACAAGGTTCCTACCGGCCGTCGTTGCGCAATCGGCCGGAGTGAACCGGAGTTGCAACTGAACCACCCCCAACACATCCGTTTTGACAAAACACCAGAACATTATTGTTTCGCGTTTCACCAGATCTGACGCTACCATCATGCTGAAAATCGCAACTCGCTCACGCTTCGGGTTTACAAGTACAAGGACATTATCGATGAAGAAGATACGACAAGCAGTTGGATTGGGATTGGTTGCAACAATCCTGTGTTTGTTCTCTGGGTCGGCTTCTGCCAGCGACGGGTTTGCCGATGACGTGTCATTCATGAAAAAGCATACCCAGATCGTCGTTTTACAAGATGGTGACGCAGCAGTCGCGGTGGCTCCCGCTTACCAAGGTCGCGTGATGACCAGCACCTTCGACCGCGAGGCTGGTCCGAGCTTTGGCTGGATCAATCGCCCAGTCATTCAAAAAGGGTTTCTTTCGGACGAACAGAGGAAAGGCAGCCTTGAAGAGCACATCTATATCTTCGGCGGCGAAGAACGATTCTGGCTCGGACCCGAAGGCGGGCAGTATGCATTGTTTTTCAAGCCGGGAACGAAATTCGAATTTGCCGACTGGACCACTCCTCCAGCGATCGATACCGAAGCGTTCGATCTGGTCGAACAAACCGATGCGTCCGCGAAATTCAAACACACGACAGAACTGATCAATTACAGCGGCGCCAAGTTCAAGGTGGACATCGATCGCACGGTGAAATTGCTTGGCAAACGAGAGGCTTCCGAGCTGCTGGGCGTTGAGCTGAGTGATGGGCTGCGTATGGTGGGTTATGAAACGGACAACCGGATTGCCAATGCAGGTTCGAATGCTTGGAAGAGCGAGACCGGATTGCTGTCGATCTGGATGCTCGGCATGTACAACCCTTCGCCCGAAACAACGGTCGTGATTCCCTTTAAAGAGGGCCCAGAGGAAACACTCGGTCCGAAAGTCAACGACACCTATTTCGGAAAGGTTCCGCCGGAATACCTGCGCGTCGAAGACCAAAAACTGTTCTTCCGCGGCGACGGTACGCGCCGTGGAAAGATCGGTATCAGTCCCGGGCGCTCGAAGGGGATTGCCGGAAGCTACGATGCCGCCGGAAAGGTGCTCAATATCGTTACCTATAACGTTCAAGACGCCCCGGACGGATTCGTCAATTCAATGTGGGAGCTACAGGACGAGCCGTATGCCGGCGATGTGATAAATTCCTACAACGACGGTTCGCCAGAACCGGGCAAACCCCCGCTGGGACCGTTTTACGAATTGGAAACTTCTTCGCCCGCCGCCGCACTCAAGCCCGGCGAGACAATGAAGCACGTGCAGCGAACATTTCATATCCAAGGCTCCGAAGAGGAACTCAACCCGTTGGCCGAGCACTTGCTCGGAGTCGGTTTGGAGGACATCAAGGATGCCTTTTAAGATGGAAGCAACCTGCTTGGCGTAATCGATGAGCATTCGCGGCCGGGTGGGGAAATCGATTGGAGACAAACAATTGTCGTTCGCAATCCACCTACCAAGGGCCCCTCCCCGGAAACTCGCTGACGCTCCATTGTGACCCTCCCGAAGGAGGTGATCGATGTATTCATTGGACCCACTCAATTCCCCGAAAAGTCCCCGGTGGGGGAGTGCCTCCAACCGTTCAGTTCTGCGGAACGAAGTCCTTTTTTCACGCACATCCGAGTTTTGCTGGTTGACCTTGGCCCATCACGCCGATATCGTATATCGTAGATAAACGATAAAGGTGCCCGATGGCTAAACGACCCACTAAGAAAACGTGTGATTCGACCCCGGTGAAGCTCAAGGCGGATCCAACGGCGGACGAGTTTGCCAAGCTGGCCTGGGCGATCGCTCATCCGGCTCGCGTGCAGATTGTTAGGTTACTGATCGGTCGCGAAGCTTGCGTGTGCGGCGAGATCGTGGACTGTTTGCCACTTGCGCAATCCACCGTTTCACAACACCTAAAAATACTGAAAGAGTCCGGATTGATTCAGGGCGAAGTCGACGGTCCGAAGGTTTGTTACTGCATCAATCCCAAGCAACTCCAGCGACTCAAGACGCTGGTTGCCAAACTATGAATCGCGTTTTTTTACATTCTTTTATCGTTGTTCGTCGATAGACGATATTGAGTCCATTGTTCGCTACTCAAAAGGAAAATGAAATGAGCAAAATTGAAATCTATGACAAAGCCATGTGCTGCTCGACCGGTGTCTGTGGCCCGCAGGTTGATCCGGTGTTGCCAAGGTTTGCCGCCGACCTGGACTGGTTGAAATCACAAGGTCACTCCGTCGTTCGGTTCAACCTGTCGCAGGACCCAGCGGAGTACGCCAAGCGTGAACGCGTCAAGCAGATGCTCGCTGACGAAGGCGTCGAATGCTTGCCGTTGGTGATCGTCGACGACCGTGTCGTTAGCCGCAGCGAGTATCCATCCCGCGAGAATCTGGCAATGTGGACGGGCACGACCATCACAACGAAGGCCGGACTTCCGACGGCGGACGGTAGCGGATGTTGTGGCGGCAATACTGGCTGCTGTTAATTGGATAACGATTCCTGCCTTTGGAGGCTAACGATGCGATTTCTCAACACGCCCACGCGAAACCTGTTCTTTACGGGTAAAGGTGGTGTCGGCAAAACTTCTATGGCATGCGCGACCGCCGTACAGTTGGCCGATCGCGGCTTGCGAGTCCTGTTGGTTTCGACCGATCCGGCATCGAACCTGGACGAAGTGCTGGGCACGACGCTGTCGAATGATCCGACTGCGATCGAATCCGTGCCGAACTTGTTCGCGATGAACATCGACCCCGAAGAAGCCGCTCGCGATTATCGTGAACGAATGGTGGGCCCGTACCGTGGCGTGTTGCCAGACGCGGCGGTTGCCAGTATGGAGGAAGAGTTTTCCGGTTCTTGCACGCTCGAGATTGCAGCGTTCGACGAATTCGCAAAGTTGCTCGGTGACAAGAATGCGACCGACACTTTCGATCACGTCGTTTTTGACACAGCACCGACAGGTCACACGTTGCGACTGCTGACGTTGCCGTCGGCGTGGTCCGGATTCATGGACGAGAACACTTCAGGAACATCGTGCCTTGGGCCACTTGCGGGACTTCAGGCACAACAGGCCATCTACAGGCAAACGGTCGATGCGCTCGGCGATGCCGGGACAACCACGTTGGTGCTCGTGACGCGACCAGAACCATCTGCATTTCGCGAAGCCCAGCGTACGAGTCAGGAATTGCGAACGCTCGGTGTCAGTAACCAACATCTGATTGTCAACGGAGTCTTCAAGAGTCAGGCACCCAGCGATGCGATCTCGGTCGCAATGCAGGTTCGAGGCGATGACGCTGTGGCAGGCATGCCCGAGGCGATCGCCGAACTTCCGCGAACCACGGTTCCGCTGGCGAGTGCAGGATTGATGGGAGTCGATTCGCTGCGACAAGTCGGGCAACCTGATCGTGAGACAGAATTTCAGCCTGTCGCCGCTGAAAATGACAGACTTGATGCCGATCCCACATCGTTACAGGGACTCGGTTCGTTGATCGACGAACTATCGGACGTCGGTCACGGAGTGATTCTCGCGATGGGCAAAGGCGGTGTCGGCAAAACGACCGTCGCGGCGGCAGTTGCCGTCGCTTTGGCCGAGCGAGGGTTTGACGTGCATCTTTCGACGACGGACCCGGCTGCTCACATCGCTGCAACGATCGCGGCGGACGAAATCGCGGGTTTGACGGTAGGACGCATCGACCCAGCCAAAGAAACTGCCGATTACACGACCGAAGTGCTACAAAACGCCGGGCGCGGTCTGGACGCGGAAGGCAAAGCGTTGCTGGAAGAAGACTTGCGTTCACCCTGCACCGAGGAGATCGCCGTGTTTCGCGCTTTTGCCAAGGCGGTTTCCGAAGGCAGTGATCGTTTTGTCGTCCTGGACACCGCACCGACTGGCCACACGATTCTGTTACTCGATTCGGCACTCGCTTATCACCGCGAAGTGTCCCGGCAATCACAGGAAATTACGGAGTCTGTCGAGAAACTATTGCCGCGATTGCGTGATCCAAATTTCACGCGAGTGTTGGTGGTAACACTTCCCGAAGCAACGCCGGTTCATGAGGCGGCAAAGTTACAGCAGGACTTGCGACGAGCCGAGATTGAACCATTCGCCTGGGTCATCAACCAGAGTCTCGTACCGCTCGAAGTTAGCGATCCGACACTACGGCTTCGCCAGCAGCATGAGTTACCGTATATCGACGAGGTGAAATCAAAACATGCAAGCCGCGTCGCCATGGTCCCATGGCAGGTTAATCCACCCGCCGGCATCGAAGCACTGCGGGCGATCACGCAAATCGACAGCACCGTCGTTTAACGGAACCAGTTAACAGCAAAAGGCAAACTTCATGACCAAGGCGAATGTTTTGTTTCTATGCACGGGCAATTCCTGTCGCAGCCAGATGGCCGAAGGTTGGGCACGCCACTTTCATGGCGACACGATCGAAGCCTACTCGGCAGGCATCGAAGCCCACGGCATGAATCCCAATGCGATGCAAGTGATGAAGGAGTCTGGCGTCGATATTTCAAGCCAGTCATCCAAGCTCGCTAGTTCGCTGACCGACGTCTCACTGGATCTGGTCATCACCGTTTGCGGTCACGCCGACGAGAATTGCCCGGCGCTGCTGACCAAAGCAAAGCTCATCCACGTCGGATTCGACGACCCACCGAAACTTGCCGAGGCAGCGGCCACAGAAGAAGACGCCGTCGACTGCTACCGGCGAGTGCGTGATGAAATTCGCGACTTCGTCCGTGACAAAATGATGGGACTGATAGGTGAAACAACAATCGGGAATTAGGTGCACAATGGCATTCTCTCGATCGAGTACGAAGTCAAGATTGTCGGCAAGGTCGCGGCGACCGAGGAGATTCTGAGATCTCTTGCGTAACTGGCGTAGTGGATCTTGTCAGAGATCGCTCCAGCACCGGCCCTTTCACAAATCCACTATGTTTAGGCCCTTGCTTGTCATGCGCCCGCTCCTGAGCGTTGCGCATAAC
>JABDKS010000762.1 GCA_013002105.1 Pirellulaceae bacterium
ACACCAGCACGAGCGTGATCGCCGAAACAACGAACACGGTCACGACCGGGTGGAGCGGTGGAATCAATGTCAATTCACCGACGCTTACAGGTGACTCGGGAAAACTGTAGAACGCATTGCCGCCGAAATTCGATCGGTAAAACAGCACGCCCCAAACGACAAACGTCGCGACCGCGCTGCTGATCGCACCCCATGCCGTGAATCGTTTCCAATACAGAGCTGCAAAGACTAACGGGAACAGACCCGTGAATCCGGCAAACGACCAAAGTCCCAGGTCGAACACGCTGCGAGGCAAGATCAAACTCAGCAGATACGTTGCCACCACCACGGCGACCACAAAACCGCGAGCGTGTCGCACGGTGGCCTGCTGGTCTTCCTCTGCCAATTCACCCGTCCGATCGTGCCGCAGGATATCTTCAGTAAACATCGTTCCCAGGCACAGAAACTGACTGTCGAGTGACGACATGATCGCGGCCAAAATTCCGGCTGTCAGGAGTCCACCGAGCAGTGGTCCGGCATGAGTGCTGACCAGCGCACCCAAAACCGCGTTGCCGCGATCGTGCGGGTCCATCGCGGCCAACTGATCGGTGATCCCACTGGCCGGTCCGCTGGCCCAGATTCCCAGCAACACGCACGGGACCCAAACGATCATGATAAAAATCGGGTGCATCACGATCGGCAACTTGAATGCTTCGGCGCTACGCGCGGTCAACCAGTGTTGAAAGATGTGTGGAAACATACCGACCGACAACGGAATCAGCAGGAACGAAAAGAAAACCGTTTTGGGTATTTTGGTCCGCCCGATGTGAGACTCAGCGGCCTGCGACGATGCGATTTCCAAGTTCTTCATAAAGCTGTCGGTGCCACCGATTGAGTTCGCGATCACCACAAAGGTGACGACCCCCAAAACCATGAACACAGCGGTTTGAAACGCATTGGCCCATGCGGTTCCCCGCATGCCCCCAAAGAAGACGTACGTCAGCACGACGGCGCAGATCACGGCCGATGCCAACCAGGACGGTACGCCGTGTCCAGTTGATTCAAACATTCCCATTTCGCTGAATGCACCTTGCGTCACGGCCTGAACCACACTGCCGCCGCCAAGTACACCCACCAATAAATACCCGATCACCAAAAACACCAGCACGGGGAACAACAAATAGCCGATCAAGTTGTTGTCCAAGCGATCACGGAAGAACTGGATCTGCGTTCGGTATCCGTAGCGGTGCCCCAGTGACCACAGTGGAACACCGATCACAAAGAAGCAGAGCGAGTGAATGATTCCGCTGGCCGATGCCAGCATGCCGTACACGCCGGCACCCACCGCATAGGCTTTGCCGGTCGATCCCACCAGCGCAAACGCTGTCATCGTGGTGCCGAACAATGACATCAGCAAAAGTATTGGACCGATCGAGTGACTGGCAAACATGTAGTCCTGTGCCGTACCCCGGAATAACCGGTTGGCCGACAGTCCCAGCACAACGAGCAACAGCAGGTAAACAGCAATCACGATCAACTGGGTCACGAAGAAATCTCCTCGGCGGACTGATCGGTGGATTTTTCCAGCGACTGGAATTCCTCTAGCGATCGGAGGTTCGATGGCCAGCAAAATTGGGTGGCCAACAGCCACACCACGGCAGCGACGACGGACAGAACTACATGGAAGGTCAATGCGCGCGGCATGAAGCCGAAATCGAGGGTTGCATCGTCCCACTGCCAGTAGTCTTGGTGCAGCACCAACAAGAGGGCGATGCAGATCCAAACGACATATTTCATACGGTAATTCCCCCACAAGGACTCTCCCCAAAACCGAGTACCAAGCTCGTGGATGGGGGCAACCAAACTCGTCAGCAATACGCAGGTCAGCAATGGTGCGCAGCGCGATAGTCTAGTTTGCCGCCGATGCGGACACCAACCCGGTGTCGGCAATGATCTTGATTGGCCAATAGCTGCCTGAGGGAACACTCTCTGCGAACTAGTTCTGGCAAACCCGCCGTGTTAGGATACTTGCTACCCAAGGGATCGCCTTCCGATCCTCTTTCGGTCGATATGTTGACCGACTTTCGCTAGCCATCAAGGTCCGTGTCTCATGACTCGTTCGCTCCACGTATTTGTCCTGTCCGCGCTCTTTGCACTGATCGTCGCACCGGTTTTTGTCGGCTGCAAAAAGAACTCCAGTTCCACCAGCGACGGATCCGGCGGCGATAGTGGCAAACGGCAATTCCTGAGTATGGGTACCGCACCGGTCGGTGGCGCATTTCCCGTTGTCGGTGGCGCGATCGCCGAAGTGCTCAACGCGCACAAGGGCACAATCGACTGGAAAGTGCAAGCCAAAGGTACCAAGGGGTCGCAAGAAAACATTCGCCGACTGCAACAAGGCGAATTGGAACTCGCGCTTTCCAATGCCGCAATCAGCTACTTCTCCGTACGCGGGGAAGCGGGCTGGGAAAAGAAATACGACACGCGAGCGATCGCGACGATGGCGCCCAATGTCGCGCTTTTTATTGCCCGATCCGATTCGGGCATTCAAACGATCGCGGACCTCAAAGGCAAACGGGTCATCACGGGACCCGCCGGGGCGGGATTCCAAATGTTTATCGAACCGATCTTAAAAGCCCACGGCGTTGCCTGGGATGACATTACGTCGCTCAATGCAACTCAAAGCGGATCCGTCGACCAACTCGGTGACGGTTCCGCCGACGCTTCCTTCCTCGGTGGTGCCGTTCCCACCGGATCGATTACACAGGCAACCAGCACCTTTGACGTCACGTTCATTCCGTTTGACGAAGAGGCCCGACAGAATTTGATCAAAGACTACGCGTTCTTTCATTCCTTCACCATTCCGTCGGGCACCTATAAAGGCATGGACGCGGACTTCGCCGGATTGAATGTTGGATCGATGCATGTGATCACTTCGGCGTCGCAACCAGACGATTTGATCTACGAAATCACAAAATCGATCTGGGAGAATCGCGAAGAGATCGCCGAAAAACATCCGGCCGGCAAAGCGCTGAACGAAAAGAACATTGCCCGCGATACAGGCATCGACTACCACCCCGGGGCCGTGAAGTATTACGAGGAAGCCGGCATTTTGCCCGAAGCCGCGGTCGCAGCGCCGTAGTCGATTTCGATTGCGATTGTTTTCGATTGCCATTGTTCATCAGCATCGTCGTCGCGGTCGGTCAGGTAGAAAGCCGTACGCGTTCGACTCGAGTCTCCATGATCGCAGAAAACTACGAATCGCCATCGGTAGGCCCTGACCTCACCTGTCCTTTCCTGTCCTGTCAGGGCGATGGCAGGCCCGCCAGAGGATAAGTTCTGTCGGACGGTAAAAAAACCGGACGGATTTAGTCATTCGCACCCTCGGATCACTCGCTTTGGGTTAGCTTTGACCGTGACAACTACCCACCATCGAAGGCAACATTCGTGACAGAAAACATTTCGGCCATTGATCGAATCAATCAGAAAGCCGTCGTGTTTCTGGGGATCCTGCTTTGTTTGTTCACGCTCTTTGAAGTGAACTACAACCTGATGCAACCGCAATCTTCGTTGGCCATCTTTGTGGGCATCGGGTTGGCACTTTGTTTTCTGACCTTTCCGCTTGCCAAACGATTCGCTCAGGTCCGTTCCCTTCGATTGCTGGATTTCGCCTTGGCCGCGGCGGCCTTGATTTGCTGTGGTTATGTTGTCGTGCAGACCGAGCCACTTTTCGAGACCTATTGGTCCGACGGTATTTCGCTTGGTAATCGTGCCGGTGTCGAAACATCACTTGATTTTGTGATCGGATTGATCGGTTTGATCATCGTGCTCGAAGCGACACGACGCAGCATCGGTTTGATTGTGCCGATCCTCGCTTTGCTATTCATCGCGCACTCCTACTACTGTTATGGCAGCTTTCGCTATGACTGGGTGGAGATGCCTGATTGGATGCTGCCACATGCCGGCCAGAGCTCCAAGGACATTGTCAGTACGACTTTCTTGCAATCGTTAGGCGTGTTTGGACCTGCTGCCGCGGTGATGTTCAAGTATGTGTTTCTGTTTGTCGTGTTTGGTTCGTTCTTGGAAATGTCAGGCGCGACCCAATTCATTATCGACTTTGCCACCAAGACATTTGGAAAGATCCGCGGTGGACCCGCGATGATTGCGGTGATGGCCAGCGGATTGATGGGATCGCTTTCGGGTAGTGCGGTCGCGAATGCCGTGACAACCGGGACATTCACGATTCCCATGATGCGTAGTGCTCGTTTTCCAAAACACATTGCCGGCGGCATCACGGCGGCGGCGGCCTCAGGCGGTGCGTTGGTGCCGCCAGTGATGGGCGCGGGCGCGTACATGATGCTGGAATTGGTACAACCGCAAGTCACCTTTTTGACAATCATGAAAGCGGCCGTGATTCCGGCTTGTCTGTATTACCTGTCGATTCTGGCCTTGGTCTTCTTTTATTCGCGGCGGTTGGGAGCGGCCGGATTGGATATCGAAAAGATAGCGGAAAAAAAACTATCGGGATTTGAAGCGATCGTGTTCTTTGGTGCGTTGGGAACGTTGATCGGTTTGTTGATCTTTGGATTTTCGCCGTTTCGATCGGTCACAGGTTCGCTGGCGGTGATTCTGGTCTTCGCGACTTTGCGAAAGGAACTGAAGATCTCGGCGAGCGCCCGTTGGCTTGCCTTCGCCAGTTTCTTTGTCGTGCTGCTGCTGCACCAATGCACCATCGTATTGGGCGATTCAGCACCGCCCGCCCTGCAGCCTTTCATTGCACCCTCCTGGTTCCATCCCACCACCGGATCGGTCAGCCCAATTTTGGCAGTCGGATCGGTATTGGAATCATCCATCGTCGGCATGTTTGGGTTGCTGATATTTGGTTTGATTCATCCGGCGTGGCGACCCGAGATGACAACGGCGTTCACCAAGTCGGCCAAGAATGGCATCTCGTTGGTTGCCGCAAGTGCTTGCGTTGGCATCATCATTGGCATTGTTCAACAAACCGGCATCGCAACCGACTTCAGTACCGCAATCAAGGGTGTTGTCGCAACGAATTTGTTCCTCGCATTGGTGGGCATCATGGTTTGTTCATTGATTCTTGGCATGGGCGTCCCATCGGTGGTCTGTTACCTATTGATGGCAACGTTGATGGGATCGTTGCTAGGCGAATTGGGCGTACAACCGCTGATTGCCCACATGTTCATTTTTTACTTTGGCATGATGTCGATGGTCACACCGCCGGTCGCCCTGGCTGGTTACGCGAGCGCTTCGATCGCCGACGCGCCGATCATGCAAACATCCTTTGCGGCATTTCGTTTTGCCCTGGTCGGGTTCACGTTACCGTTCATGTTTGTCTATCGCCCCGCGCTCTGTTTGTTGGCCGCCGACGGCGGCGCACCGACGTTGTTTGCCGTCTCTCACGCACTGATTGCAGCCACCATTGGAATCTTGGCTTTGGCGGCAGGAATTGCCGGATACTTCCGCAGCAATCTGTCGATCTTTGAACGCGCCGCGATGTTCATCTCCGCCGCCCTGTTGTTGGCTCCAATCACCAAAATCGGCGAAGTGCGAGTCGGGTTGATGGTCGATGTCGTCGGCGCGGCGATTTTCGCAGCGGCCATCGTGATCAACTCGATGCGAAAAAGCGGTGATTCACAGCCACCCGAATTGGCGGCGGCTTGAGCATCGGCCAGCAGTTCGTACGTGTACAAACACACTGGCGGTGAACGTCTCGGGCAGAAAACGCGTCGTTGGAGAGTAATTCGGGCAACATGTGTGCTAATTAAGCTCCCGTCGGTCGAAACTGGCGTTCGATATCCAGCCAAAGCCGACTATTTTGTGAGGTTTGATCGTAGACCCTTGGGTTGGTTTGCTCACAGCGCGCAAACATTTCATCGCCCCACCCCGCCACTTCATTGCCCCACCCCGCGGACACACTTTGGATACCTGGGAAGCCTGGCTGACTTTAGCCGTCGCTGGCATGTTGCTGGCCAGTTTGGCGCTGCGCATCGCGGCGGCCGATCTGCTGGCAATTACTTGTCTGGGCATCTTAATCTTTGCCCAAAACGTCAGCGGATCGCCGTTGCTACCCAACGCGGAAACCGCGGTGGCTGGTTTTGGCAACAAAGGTCTGATCACGATCGGTCTACTGTTTGCTGTCGTCGCTGGTTTGGAGTTCACAGGGGGAACCGAACTGGCAACCGGCTGGTTGCTCGGTCGTGCAAAAAACCTCCGCGACGCGCAGGTGCGAATGCTGCTTCCTGTCGCCGCCATCAGTGGGTTTTTGAATAATACGCCCGTCGTCGCCGCTTTGTTGCCGATTGTCGATGATCTGGGCAAACGGATTTCGGCCAGTACCAGTCGATTACTGCTACCGATGTCCTACGCGGCGATTTTGGGTGGCATGTGTACGATCATGGGCACCAGTACCAATCTGATCGTACGCGATATGTACGAGGTCGAAACGGCGAAGCAGTTGTCGTTTTTTGCTCCCGCGTGGGTGGGATTGCCAGCAACGATTATCGGTTTGACCTACATCATTTTTGCATCGACCCGTTTGATCCCCGAACGCAAAGCCGCCGTCAGTGCTAGTGATGATCCGCAGCAATACACCGTCGAAATGCAAGTCGATCCGCAGGGCCCACTGGTCGGCAAGACGATTGAGAGTGCCGGACTGCGTAACTTGCCGGGGCTGTACATTGCGGAGATTCAACGCGAAGAAGATGTAATCACCGCCGCCAAACCAAACGAGCGTCTGGAACCCAACGACGCTTTGATCTTGGTCGGTGCATTGGACAGCGTTGTAGATTTGCGAAAAATCCGCGGACTGATCGCGCCGGATGATCAAGCCAGAAAACTGCAGATCCCCGCGTGGAGACGCACGCTTGTCGAGGCGGTTGTCAGCTCACGTTGCTCGCTGCTGGGAAAAACAATCCGCGAAGGCCGTTTTCGATCGCACTTCAACGCCGCCGTCGTCGCGGTTGCCCGCGGTGGTCGCCGATTGCCCGGAAAGATCGGCGACGTGCGACTGGAATCAGGCGATGTTCTGCTGCTGGAAGCATCCCCGTCGTTCTTGCACCGCCAGCGCGCGTTGCGCGATTTTTACCTTGTCAGCCGTGTGGAAAAGGGCACCGTCAGGCGTCACGATCGTGCCTGGGTATCACTGGGCGTTTTGTTGGTCATGGTGATCTCTGCGGCACTGAATATTGTCACTATTTTAACCGCGTCCTTGATTGCAGCCATCACGATGGTGGGACTGCGATGCTGCACCACACACGAAGCCCGCCGCAGCGTTGATTGGTCGATCTTGATCGTGATTGGTGCGGCCATCGGAATCGGGACCGCGATGGAGCAGAGCGGTTCGGCCAAAGCCATCGCCGGCGGACTGTTGACTCTGGCGGGACAGAATCCGTATCTGGCGCTCGCCGCGGTCTATCTGGCCACGATGTTGTGCACCGAAATGATCACCAACAACGCCGCCGCGGTATTGATGTTCAAAATCGGCATCCAAGCGGCGACCACGTTGCAAGTCAGCGAAACACCCTTTGTGCTGGCCGTGATGATTGCCGCGTCGGCCAGCTTTCTGACCCCGTTTGGTTACCAGACGAACCTGTTGGTCTATGGTGTGGGTGGTTATCGCGTCTCGGATTATTTCAAATTCGGACTTCCCCTGAGCCTGATTGTGTTCGTTGTCTCCATGGTGGTCATCCCAATGATCTGGCCCTTGGCAGTACTTGCTGCGAAATGAATCCGTCGGGCCCCTCCCACGGATATACGATGGAAGCATCCGACCACCGCTAACGCTTCATGCGATCCAAACCGACCAGCCCTGCCATTTCGTCAACGGACGCCGCGTCCGTTGCGTCTGACCCAGCGTCCATCGATACCGCGATGCGGATCGATCGTTTTCGACTGCGCAAAAACCAAAAGCGTCTCTCTCCGCAGCAGTACGAAGAACAACTTGCCAAATCGATTGCACAATGCGAACGACGCAGGGCAGCGAAGCCGCGATTGGATTATCCCGACGATCTGCCAATTACGGCCCATCGCGAGGATCTGGTCGAACTGATCCGCCAGCACCAAGTAATCGTCGTGTGCGGTGAAACCGGCAGCGGAAAAAGCACGCAGTTGCCCAAATTTTGCCTCGAAGCGGGACTGGGTCGCGAAGCGATGATCGGCCACACGCAACCCCGACGACTGGCAGCCCGCAGCATTGCCAGTCGACTGGCCGAAGAACTCGACACGCAACTGGGCAAACTGGTTGGCTACCAAGTGCGATTCGGTGATCAAACCGGGCCTGAGACGCTGATCAAGCTGATGACCGACGGCATTCTGTTGGCCGAAACACAGTCGGATCGATTTCTGGACAGTTATGATGCGATCATTATCGACGAAGCCCACGAGCGATCGCTGAACATCGATTTTCTGCTCGGTTACCTGCGTCGACTGCAGGGCAAACGACCCGATCTGAAAATCATCATCACGTCGGCCACGATCGATGCCGAGCGATTTGCTGAGCACTTTTGCAGCGAGTCGGGACCCGCTCCGATCGTGAATGTCCAAGGTCGCGGTTATCCGGTCGAAATGCGCTATCTGCCCTGGGAAGAAATCGCGACGCAGTCGACTGCCAGCTACGATCTCTCGCGTCACGTGATCGCGGCAATCGATTCGCTTGCCAATGGGGGCGACACGCTGGTCTTTCTGCCGACCGAACGCGACATTCGATTTGTGTCCCATCGCGTGGCCGGCCACTTTACGCGAAAGGGACTCGATGGCCGTGTCGATCTGCTGCCGTTGTACGCAAGGCTGCCGCAGAAGGAACAGCAAAGAATTTTTCAGCCATCGGGAAATAAACGGCGTATCATCTTCGCCACCAATGTGGCCGAAAGCTCATTGACCGTCCCGGCAATCCGCTGCGTCATCGATGCAGGAACCGCGCGAATCAGTCGCTACAGCACACGCAGCAAGGTGCAACGGTTGCCGATCGAACCGATCAGTCGCGCCAGTGCCGATCAAAGGGCAGGGCGATGTGGTCGTGTCGGACCCGGCATCTGTGTTCGTTTGTATTCGGAGGACGATTACGACACGCGTGACGATTTCACCACTCCGGAAATTCGCCGTACCAATTTGGCGTCGGTGATTCTGAAAACGAAATCACTGCGAATCGGTGCCATCGAAGAGTTCCCGCTACTGGATCCACCGCGGCCCGAAGCGATTCGCGAAGGTGTCCGCACCTTGATCGAACTCGGCGCGATGGACGATCGACGCGAGCTGACCGACATCGGGTGGAAACTCGGCCACATGCCGGTCGATCCACGTGTCGGTCGAATCCTGTTGGCCGCCGACGACTACGGTGTGCTACCCGAAATTCTGCCAATCGCGGCCGCACTGGAGATCCCCGATCCTCGTGATCGACCGCCCGACAAGCAACAAGCCGCTGACGAAGCCCATGCGATCTTTGCCGATTCACGCAGTGACTTTCTTTCCTGGCTTCGACTCTGGCGATACTACGAACAAGCTCGCAGCGACCACTCGCGAAACAAACTCACGCGAGTCCTGCGCAAACAATTTCTATCACCCAACCGAATGCGCGAATGGTCCGACATCTATCGTCAACTACGAGAAATGGCAGCGACGTCGTTGGGCGAACGAAAATCAAAGCGGCGCACGATCGGCAAAATTCGCTTCGCCGATGACGACGACCAACTGATTGACGAAGACAAATACACTGCCATCCATCAAGCGCTACTGACAGGATTGTTGAGCGGTGTTGCGATGATCGGCGAAAAGAACGAGTACTTGGGCGCCAACGGGTTAAAGCTGCATCTTTGGCCCGGCAGTGGTGTATTCGAAACGCGGCCAAAATGGATCGTGGCAGCCGAACTTGTCGAAACGACAAAACAGTATGCTCGCACGGTGGCGCGTATCCAGCCGCAGTGGATCGAAACCATCGCCGATCACTTGCTCAAACGATCCCACAGTGATCCCCACTGGGGCGGAAAAGCGGGTGGCGCGTTTTGTTATCTCCGACTTTCGCTGTACGGGCTGCCGATCGTTGCCCGTCGAAGGGTTCCCCTGCCGCCACTGGATCCGACGACATCGCGTGATTTGCTGATCGAACATGGACTGGTCCAGCAAGGACTGCGTACCAATGCGCGATTCGTGCGGCACAACCGCCAATTGCGCGAATCGATCGCCGCGCTGGCTGCCAAAACGCGCCGCCGCGACTTGATTATCGATTCCTACATCATCGACCGTTTCTATCAAGCCAATTTGCCCGATGACATTTGCGATCGAGGTCGATTGGAGAAACTCGACAAGACGATTTCAGAACCCAACTGGGCCAAGGCAGCCCGAACGGTGACCGGTTTGTCACAGTGGCTTGCGTCGCCGCCAACGGACTTGACTGACGAACCGACGCTGTACATGAAGCCGAGTGATCTGATCGACGTCGGGGCCGACCCCATCACCGATGCCGACTTCCCGGACGAATTGGCCGTGGGTCGGTCGCGACTGCCACTGGAATACCACTTTGAACCCGGCAGCGAACGTGACGGGATTCAGTTGCGGATTCACCAAGCCGCGCTGACACAAATCAGCGACGACCGACTCGGTTGGCTGGTACCTGGTTTATTGCACAGCAAATTGGTGGCGATGATCAAAGCGCTGCCCAAGCGGATTCGGCGTAATTTGGTTCCCGCCGCCGACGTGGCTCGATCGATCGCGGAAGAACTGGGACCAAAACAGGGGCTGGTCCCGTTCATGCCCGCGGTGTGCGAAGCCATGTCGCGACGTGCGGAGATGCCCATTACCGCTAGTGATTTTCAAGCCGACAAAATGGACGATCATTTACAATTCTTAATCACCGTCGTCGACGACGAGGGAGCGACCGTTGCGGCCGGTCGCAGCGTGGAACCATTGCAGCAACAAGTCGGCTCGGCCGATACCGGTGCCGTGGAATCGGATTGTTCCTCGGCAAACGAATCGTGGACGCGCGAGTCGATGACAAAGTTCGACATCGACGAATTGCCGCGTGAAGTGGTCCGCGACCGTGGTGGCGTTGAAGTCGCACAGTACCCCGGACTAATCGACCTTGGCGACGCAGTCGCGACACGGTTGTTCGCGGATCAACAATCCGCCGACGCCGCGACGCGACTAGGCTTGATGCGACTATATGCCATTGCCGAACAGAAAGAACTGCGCAGCCAAGTCCGCTGGCTTCCCTCTCTGGAACAGGCAAAAATCCAACTTTCCGGCGCGATCTCCGCCGGCGACATGGAATCGAGCCTGATCGATCTGCTGGCACGAATCGCATTTGTCGAAAAGCAGCCGATTGTTCGCAGTCGAGACGAATTCGAGTTGCGTCGTGGTCAACGTGCCCAGCGCATCGCCCAGGCGACCGTAGAAGTCGCCACGTGGCTCAGCACGCTCGGTGAAGGTTACTTCTGCACACGCAGCGAATTGGAATCGGCCAACCAAAACAATCACGCCGCCGCGATCAGGGACATTCGCGGTCAATTGCAGTGGTTAATTGCGTCGGAGTTCATGTCGTTCACCCCGTGGGAATGGTTGAAACATTATCCGCGATACTTCAAAGCGATCGGGTATCGGTTGGAAAAGTTGCGTAGCGGATCGGCGGGCAAAGATGCCCAGTCGTCACAGATCATCGCCGACTTGCAGTCGCAATGGTTTGCCACGCTCAGCGAAACCGAACAAACACCGCGGGCGCAAGCGGCCAGCGAATTTCGTTGGATGGTCGAAGAACTCCGTGTCAGTTTGTTCGCCCAACCGCTGGGCACATCGGTAAAAGTCTCAGCCAAACGCTGCGAAAAACTGCTTTGATTCAGCGTTTAATCGCTGTCGCCGACCGATCGGTCGACCGTTCAGACCGCCAGACGTTCGTTGAAATTCCAAGTTGGTTGGTACCACTTCAACAAGCGACTTTGTCGTGCCAACCGAGCGTCGGTAATCGACGGTACCGGAACAATGGCCAGTTCAAGACCCTCTTGTTTCAACGCCGATTCGGGCCAACACGCACGCGTCGATTCACAGAACTGCGCCTGCAATCGACTACGCAGGTCAGTCGTTTCGCCAGCGTAGAAATATTGCTGTTGAGCGTCACGCAATGCATAGATACCAGGACCTCGGCTGATGCACGCGAAATCGACTTTGCGTAGCGACGTGACATCACCTTTCTTGAACTTACGAATTCCCAACTGCTTGGGTGTCGCTGCCGATGCCCGGCTACGGCCCTTGCTTCCTTCCTTTCGTAGTTTCAACGCTGCCCAGCGGTATTCCAGCGGACTGAATCCCGGCGAATAGGCCTTCGCCAACTTGTCAAACTTGGCGGCCAAACGCGGATCGCTCAGCAGTTCATCCAGACTCATGTTGGCATACAGATCACTCACTTGCCGCCAAGCAATCTCGGCGGCAAACAGGAAGGGTTCCATCTGATCCCAACCGATGCTGGTTCGTTTGGACGTCTCGATCCCGGCTCGTTTCAGTTTGCCCGATTTTCGCAGTCGAAAAAGAAACCGATTTCGCTCCGCGCCCGTCCCTGGTACCGATCGGCGATCGCACTGCAACTGAAAGTCTTCGTTCAGCAGAGGATCGGCAATCAAGCGATCGACCGAAAATCCGCGATTCGCGTCTGCAAACGCTTCGACGATCGATTGTGATTCGTTCTGCGCCTCTTCCAAATCAAACAGCAAATTGGGAAGCTCTGGTGATGTGGTAACTTGCTTTTTCTTCGCGGTTTTCCGAGAACCATTGGTCGCCGGCGCGCTGACTTTGGGTTCTTCCGAGCCGTCCAAAACGTCGCCCACACAGGCACCTTCGACTCGTTTGGTACCCAGTTTCACGTAGTCCTTGGACAATTCAAAACTAAAAAACTCACGTCCGAGTTTTTTCGCCACCGTGATGGTCGTGCTGCTACCCGAGAACGGATCGACAACGACGTCACCGGGATTGCTACAGGCGCGAATAATTCGACCCATTAACTGTTCGGGCATCTGACACCCGTGAAATCCGGCACGCTCTTTGAACGTGCCGGCCACACGTGGGAAATACCACATGTCTTCGTCAGGTGTGAATCCGTCAACACAGTCTTGCGGTCGCAATATCCATGTGTCATCAGGCATACGGCCTTTGGGGTTGGCACGTTTGTCGCCGTAAACCAACTGCCGAGCCGACGGCACCGCGACGGCCTGCGGGTGGAACGTGAACTCTTTGGGGTCTTTGACGAAATAGAACAGGTGCGCGTGCGAACGCGTAAATTTTGTTTTGCAGTGGACGCCAAACGTGTAGTACCAAATCACCCAACTACGCGGATGAAAGCCTACTTTTTGTGCCTCGAGTTTTAGCTCGGCAGCATACTCATCGCCGATCGCGAGCCAAAACGTACCACGGTCATCCAAAATTCGGTGGACTTCGGACATCCACTGGTGCGACCAGTCGACATACTTCTGCGATTCCAATCGGTCGTCGTACTCGTCGTAGTCATATCCGATGTTGAAAGGCGGGTCGGCAAAAACAAGCTGCACGGATTGATCAGGAACCTTTTTCATCCCCTCGATACAGTCGCCTGGATGGATTTTTCCGATCAGCTTCTTCAGTGACTTTGCCATGATCTCTCCGAGTGCAATGGAATGCGCCGAGCCATGTTTTACGTTGCCGATAAGCGGTCGGTCCACTACCCGATTGGTTTGCTCATTTTGTAGTGGGGGATGTTGACCTCAATAAATTCCTCCCCCTCTTTTTCGTACCCCAATTTCTCGTAAAAACCGACGGCGACGTCACGCGCGTTCAGCTCGATGCGATCAAAACCTAATTCCACCAGCGCCGATTCGACCTTCTCGATCAAAAATGCGCCCACTCCATTGCCCCGTTGACTCGACTCGACCGCCATTTGCCGTAATTTGGCCAAACTCGGCGAGAGGGGCGTGATCAGCAGACAGGCGATCAAGCGGCCTCCGTGGACCACACCGAACCGCAATTCGTTTTTTTCCTGGACCAACTGCTCGGTTGTAAAAGCGAGGCCCAACGGTTTTCGTAGCACCTCGTCGCGCAGTGTGATCTCTTGTTGATAAAGATCGCTCTGCCAGGGAATCGCAACAAACTGCATCGGCCTATCCACGCGTGAAATACAAAACGAAACCGGCAATCGTCAGATGCAAGATGGCACAACAGACGAACCGCACGCGATACGTGAGTTTCTGAGTCTTGTGACGCACCAATTTGCCGGCGATCAAACCGCCCGGCCAGCCACCCAGCGCCGACCAGCCCAATAACGTCGCTTCGGCGACTCGAGGTCGATCATTGATCGCTGCACGCTTGTCCCAGACATACAGCATCGCCGTCACACCGCTGGCCAGCAGTGTCCAGATCGCAAAACCGGTTACCATGGGCAGTTTCCTGTTACAAACTCTGCCGGCGCAGAATCGAATTCGACAGTCCATCAACGCGATTTTTTTGCAACGCCTGCCTCATTTGACCCTCCCGCATGACGCGACCCAAACAAAATTCGTTCGACCGTCCGCTGATCGCACTTGACGACCTACGAAACGCCGACGCCTACTTTGACACCTTGGAGCAGTGGTTAGCCCTCGAGAGCGAAGCCGAACGTGCTCGCTTGGCCCGTCGTCGACAGAATCGCTCGCAGCGCGACGTCGAAAAAACCGGTGAAACCATTGTACGATTGCAGCGGACCGATCATAAGACCGGCTTGGCGGGCCGATTCTTGATCGATCTGGCCAAACCGGGTGGACAATCGCTACCCATGAACCGTTTGAAAGTGGGATCACCGGTCGTATTGTCCGATGATGATAACGCCGCGGACGAAGGCGTCGCCGGCGTCGTCAGCCGACGCAAACATAGCACGATCCAAGTCGCCACCGAGCGTTGGCCCGACGCGATGTGGTTTCGCTTGGATCTGTCGCCGGATGAAACCACGCGGCGTCGGCAATTATCTGCAATGGCTCGCGCGCGACTCGCGTCCGGGCGATCGGGACGGCTGCGCGAGATGCTGCTTGGCGATCGACCACTGCGGTTTGGCGAACCGGATACCATCGACTTTCTAACAGCGTTGAACCCGCCTCAACAGGACGCCGTCGGGTTCGCCCTGGCCGCCGACGATGTAGCGATCTTGCATGGACCGCCCGGTACCGGCAAAACCACAACGTTGGCCGAAGTCATTTACCAGGCGGTCGGGCGGGGCGACAAGGTGCTCGCTTGCGCGCCAAGCAACACGGCGGTCGATAATATTCTCGAACGCTTGATCGCCATCATGCCAAGCGTCGTTCGCGTGGGACATCCCGCACGCGTATTCGAATCGTTACGTGAACACACGTTGGATGAATTGGTCGATAACGATCCGTCAACCGAAGTCGTTCGCGATATGCGGCGCGAGGTCGAAGAACTGATGCGAGCTGCATCCAAGCAAATGCGGGGCAACGACTGGCGACGACGCAAACGCGAACTATTTGCCGAAGCCGGACAACTGCGAGGTCAAATCCGCGCCCTCGAGCGAAACGTGATCAAAAGCATTTTGGATTCGGCCGACGTGATCTGCACCACAACCACCATCGATGACGACCTGCTGGGAGACCGCGATTTTGACTTAGTCGTCATCGACGAAGCCTGCCAATGCACCGAGCCGAGTGTGTGGCAAGCGGTCCTGCGGGCCGATCGTATCGTGCTGGCGGGTGACCATTGTCAGTTGCCGCCCACGGTCTTGAGCGACGAGGCGGCAAGGTCCGGTATGCGTCAGTCGTTGATGCAACGGCTGATTTTGCGTGAGGGTGAATCAGCCTACCGTCGTTTGACGGTTCAGTATCGAATGAACGAATCGATCATGCGGTTCTCGTCCCAGATGTTTTACGACGAATCGCTGGTCGCCGATGTCTCGGTGCGTTCGCACCGATTGTGTGATTTGCCCAATGTCACCGAGTTGCCGATCACCAGTGATCCCATTGAATTGATCGATACGGCCGGTGCCGAATTCGATGAACAGGTCGAACCGGACGGCGAGAGCAAGCTGAATCCAAAGGAAGCCAATTTAGTCGTCCAGCTCGTTCGCGATTTGATGGATGCGGGTGTGCGACCCGATCAGATTGCGGTCATCGCACCCTACGCCGCTCAGGTAAGACTGCTGCGCGGACGTTTGGATTCACCCGACCTGGAAATCGACACGGTTGACGGTTTTCAAGGTCGCGAGAAAGAGGTCGTCGTGATCACGATGGTTCGCAGCAACGATCGTGGCGAGATCGGTTTTTTGGCGGACACGCGTCGCACCAATGTTGCTCTGACGCGTGCACGCCGCAAACTGATTGTGATTGGCGATAGTGCGACACTGGGATCCAATCCGTTCTACGCGGCGATGTTGGAATACTTTGAATCCCAAAATGCGTATCGCAGTGTTTGGGAATTTGGGATCGATACGTAAACCTTTACGGCAACGCTGCTCTTGCTTCCTCCGTCGCGGTCATTCGTACAAAACGATACGCAAGTCGCCTGAAGACAATCGACAGGGCGAACTGCCGCCACTGACGAAAAGTTTGCGCACAGTTTTCATCGTGTTTATGCATTCGATCTCCCGCGTTTGACTAGCTGCGAACATCCCGTGTGCCATACTCTTTGCCAAAACTTTGCAACAATTTGGCGGGGACGTATCACCCTATTTTATCGCGAGGTCGCTCGTGTGGATCAATATCAGTGCTCATGAACCCATTACGTTCTTGCAATCGAACTTCGTAGAATATTTGCATCTTTTGCAGAGGTTTGCGTGCGGTTCTACGCGTTCTTTTTTATCGCCGTGCAATGAGCCGGGTGCAATGAGCCGAGTGCAATGCGCGGAATGTGATGAGCCAGGTGTAATGAATTCCACTTGGCTTGCTGGCCCGCATCGTCCGTTTGAACAT
>JABDKS010000771.1 GCA_013002105.1 Pirellulaceae bacterium
TTCCCATCGGCATGGCCTTCTTTACCGTTCGCGAGCAGCTCGGCGAACTGCAGACCGATTCACAGCCTCCCGTAACCGTGGCATATCCCAGTCCAGCAGGGCCGGTGATGTCTCAGGTCGATGGCAGTGATTGGCAGACACTAATCGACGCAAATGCGTCTATTGCACGGATGCGCACAGAGGTCGAAACACTACTGATCAACCGCACCGCAAATCGGCGTCAGGCATTCATTGTCCCTTTGGATGTCTGCTTTGAACTGGTTGGTATCGTTCGCCGACATTGGCAGGGTTGGTCCGGGGGCACCGATGTCCATCGCGAAATCGACGCCTTCTTTGAACGATTGGAATCATCGGCAAAGGAGCTCGCATGAAACGATCGCCGGCCGCTGCGATTTCCGATGCCGTGCTGTATGAAGGGTACCTGCTGTATCCTTACCGAGAATCGGCCACAAAAAATCAATATCGTTGGACGTTCGGGTGCCTGTTTCCGCAGGCTTGGTGCGAACACCATGATCCGTCGGATCGCAACTACCTGCGAACGGAGTTTTTGATTGCGGTGACACCATCGTCACAGTTTGACGTGCGTTTGCGATGCCTCGTGTTGCCGCAGGCGGACGAGGCGGCGCCGACTGAACGCGACGTATTCGTGCAAGACATTCGCGTCGGCACATGCGTTGATCGCCAACGAACCGAGTCGTTTTCGTTTGTTGGCGAAAAAGGTCACGCTGTTGACGGGCAAATGACGATTGACGCGACGGAGGTCGGTCAAGACTTGTTGCAGGTTTCAATTTCTGTTTGGAATACGACTCAGTGCGATGCCGCACGCATCGACACGCGAGACCGAGCGGCCAAGTTCGGACTGCTGTCGGCCCAGCTATCGCTTGCCTGTCAGGATGCTCGATTCCTTTCGCTGACTGATCCTCCCGAGGAATTTCGGTCGATCGCAGATGAATGTCGCAACGAAGGTTGTTGGCCGGTTTTGGCGGGGTTGCCGGGATCCTGCGATCAACTACTGGTTGCCCCCATTATTCTGAGCGACTATCCGCAGGTCGCTCCAGAAAGTCGAGGTGAGTTCTTTGACGCTTTGGAGATCGATGAAATACTGACGATGCGAATTCGCACGCTGACTGACAAAGAGAAGGTCGAAATGGCCCAGACGGATCCGCGCGCTGACGAGTTACTGCGTCGGACCGAATCCACTGCTGATGACGAATTAAGTTGCATGCATGCGGAGATGAAGCAAACGCACGGGCCATCGCCGATTCTGATGGACGATCACGTTCCGGAGAGCTTGATCGTAAACGGCATCGAATTGCGTCCGGGTGACCAAGTCCGCTTACGACCCTCGGGCCGCAGTGACATTTTTGACATGGCCTTGGATGGACGAACGGCGACGATCGAAACAATTGAACGGGACTTTGGTGACGAGCTGTATTTCACCGTCACGGCGAATTGTGATCCCGGACGTGACTTCGGTCAGCAGGGATTGCCCGGTCATCGGTTCTTTTTTCGCCCCCAAGAGGTCGAACCGTTAGGCCGCGATACATCGGGGCCGTCATGAGCGATCATCGTATTTTGGTAGCGGGCTTAGGAAACTTGTTCCGAGGCGATGATGCATTCGGATCCGAAGTCGCCCGCCGACTACCGCTGGAGCAACTGCCATCGGATGTAATCGTCAAGGATTTTGGTACTCGAGGATATGATTTTGCGTATGCGTTGGGTGACGGCTACGAGTGGGTCGTGATTGTCGATGCGGTGAGTCGTGGGGCAGATCCTGGTACGCTGTTCGTGATGGAGCCCCAGGCTGACGATCTGGAAAAATTGTGTTACGACGAATTCAGCGAACAGTCACACGATATGAATCCGATGGCCGCAATCAAACTGACGCAGGCGATGGGAAGGCCGATGCCGCGTTTGATTCTGGTGGGCTGTGAGCCTTTGGAGCTGGGCGATGACCAGGACGGTTTGCTTGGTTTGAGCGATCCCGTTGCCAAGGCGATCGATCCAGCCATCCAACGAGTTGTGTCCGTGCTGATGCAGCTTGAGTGCGAGCGTGAAAGGGTAAACGGATGAGCGGTCGCGACGAACGCGGAGATCGAAAGAATAACGATAGCGACGTTGAATCGCTCGAGCAGCTGATGGCTGAGACTGATCCAGCTCAGGCGATGGAGCTGTTGCAGATGATGGCACAGGCAACAAGCGTTCCTGGCGTGGTCGATGCCATTGGAGATATTCCTGCTATTGCTGACGCCGTCGACTCGGCTGATGGGAGTGCCGCTGTTACAAGCGACGACGATCCGAGCGACGACCAAGACGGCATGCGACTGCGGCGCGTCGAAGCGCGCTACCGCGCTCTGGTCGAACAGATCCCGGCTATCACCTTCATGGCGGCACTCGATGACACTGGCAGCGAATTGTACGTCAGCCCACACATCGAGACGATGCTCGGGTTCACGCAAGAAGAATGGCTGGGAGATCCATTCTTGTGGTATCGGCAATTGCATCCTGATGACCGACAGCGATGGCAATCCGAGTTTGCAAAAACCTGTGTGACGGGCAAAGGATTTAAATCCGAGTACCGATTCATTTCTCGCGACAACCGTGAAGTCTGGGTTCACGGAGAAGCGACGATCGTGCACGACGACAGAGGTTTGCCCGCGTTTCTGCACGGGATCGCATTTGACATCACGGAAAGCAAACGCGCCGAACAAGTCCTTCAGAATGCTCGGCAGGAATTGGAACGCGAAGTACAACAACGTACCGCGCAACTGCGAATCAGTCAGGAGGAGTTGCTCGAGACGCACCAGCGAATCAGCGCTGTGTTGGAATCTGCCGTTGACGCGATCATCACGATTGATAGTCGCGGTGTGATCGAGTCGGCCAATCAGGCGACAGAACAATTGTTTGGGTACGCAATTGACGAAATCATCGGACAAAACGTCAAGGTGCTGATGCCCGAACCGTATAAGAGTGAGCACGACGGATATTTGCGGCGATACAACAAGACCGGAGAAAAACATATTATCGGTATCGGTCGTGAAGTGACCGGGCGTCGTAAAGACGGCTCGGTATTCCCAATGCATCTTGCAGTCAGTGAAGTGGAATTGGGGGACAAGCGTTTGTTCACCGGTATCGTTCGCGATATCACGCAACAGAAAGCAGCTCAGGCACAACTTGCTGACCAAGCAGCGGCGTTGGAGGCAAAAAACCTGGAGTTGCTTGGTTTGAAAGAGGATGCGGAAAAAGCCAACGTCGCCAAAAGTCAATTCCTGGCCAATATGAGTCACGAATTGCGGACGCCCATGAACGCGATTATCGGCTATAGCGAATTGTTGATGGAGGAGCTGGAAGACGTCGATCAAACGGAGTTCGTGCCAGACTTGCAAAAAATTCGCGGTGCCGGCAAGCACCTGCTCAGCTTGATCAACGACATCCTAGATTTGTCGAAGATCGAAGCCGGTAAAATGGAAGTGTTCGCCGAAGACTTCGTATTGGCCAAGTTCCTAGAGGAAGTTGTTGCGACGGCCAAACCCTTGATGGACTCCAAAAACAACCAGTTGGTGATCGAGTCGGACGAGGATCTCGGGCAAATGCAATCGGATCGGACGAAGATTCGGCAGGTGTTGTTCAATCTGCTCAGTAACGCAGCAAAGTTCACCGAAAATGGTCAAATCACACTCAAAACACGTCGTTTTGAAAATGCCGGATCTGATTGGATTGAATTGGCGGTAACAGATTCAGGTATCGGAATGACAGCCGATCAATTAACCAAAATATTTGACGCGTTTTCGCAAGCCGAAGCTTCGACGACGCGCAAATTCGGTGGAACTGGTTTGGGACTGACAATCACGAAGACGTTTTGTGAGATGCTTGGCGGCGAGTTGAACGTCGATAGCGAGCTCGATGTCGGTAGTAGTTTTATTGTCCGTCTGCCAGCCCGGTACGATGCGGAAAGTGAATCCACAACGGACACAGAAAACTCGCAGACAACACAATCGGCTGTCAGCATACAGCGTCGCAATCGCGAGGTCCTGATTGTCGATGACGACCCAACGGCGCGAGATTTGATGCAGCGTTTTTTATCCAAAGAAGGCTATGCCACGATTACGGCCAGCTCAGGGGCCGAAGCGTTGCAGTTGGCCAAGAAACGAAAACCGTTAGCGATTACGCTCGATGTGATGATGCCAGGAATGGACGGCTGGGACGTCCTCAAGGAATTGAAAGCCGATGAAACGACGTCCGACATTCCCGTTGTGATGATATCGATGGTCGATGGAGCTGATATCGCGCACCCACTTGGTGTCATGGACTATTTGACCAAACCGCCCGATCGCAAACGACTGGGCGATATTCTTGGCCAAATTCGAACCGACCAATCACCTGGGCAGGTCCTAATCGTCGACGACGATCCCAATAACCGGCAAATGCTGGCCAGATTGGTCGAAAAAATCGATTGCGAGGTGATCGAGGCGAGCAACGGGCGGGAAGCACTTGAACGCATCGCGAAGCGGAAACCAGATTTGATTCTATTAGACCTCATGATGCCCGTCATGGATGGTTTCCAAGTCGTCGATGAACTACGAAAACAAGGGTTGGCAGGTGAGATTCCGATTGTTGTACTGACAGCCAAGGACCTGACCAGGGAAGACCGAGCGAACTTGCAAGGACAAGTGCAATTGATCCGCAACAAAGTGGGCATTTCACGCAACGAACTGCTGCATGAGATCACGGCCTACCTGTCGCATCACTGCCCAGACGCGAAGGAGTCAGAATCATGAAGCGGATTTTGCTGGTCGAAGACAACGAATTGAATTGCGACATGCTGCGCAGGCGTTTGGAGCGTCGTGGGTTCGAAGTAATCACCGCTGACGACGGACAGAAGGGAATCGATACCGCAGAATCCGAAATGCCTGATTTGATTCTGATGGATATGAGTTTGCCTGTTATTGATGGCTGGGATGCCACCCGGCGGTTAAAAGCCAACCCGGCTACCGGGTCGATTCCGGTGCTCGCATTGACGGCTCATGCGATGGAAGGCGAACGTGAAAAGGCGTTGGCAGCGGGCTGCGATGATTACGACACCAAACCTGTAGATCTGAGCCGTTTGCTGGAAAAGATCGAGGCAATTCTGGGCAAGGATGATGCCCAGTAGCAGTCTTGCTACGACAGCATCCCATGATGCTCGTGCGGCAATAAGGTATTGGCGTGGTTGCCACCTCTGCCGCATCCGTATCTTCCAACTGCGTTTCCAAAGTTAATTGCCATCGATCGGCGTGGATGAACGCTGTGGTTGAATCGGTCCGATGGGATCGACGCGAGCAGCGCAAGCTTGCTGTTGCGGGACAGGAAAATTTGTTCGTGCGAATAAACGTGTCCTTGCATAGTGTGTATCACTGCCAATTCAGCATTCGTGTGGTCCTGACTACCAGCTCAGCGTTTGACGCGCATTCTGCATCGACACATGGCGGACAAAAACTCGCTTAGAATAGTGGGGTGGTTGGTAGCAAATGCGGCTGCCGGCGAACAAACGATTGAGCGGATGGATGGCCAAAAAACGAAAGAACGTAGGCTCGCCAAATCCTCCTGCGAAGAAGGCATCGGCGGCAAAGAAGTCGACCAGAAAAAAGATCCCGAAGAAGAATTCAATCGCGAAAAAGAAAGCCACGACGAAAGCCGCAACTAACAAAACTCACCCACAACAGGCATCGCCGACACACCATTCATCCGAGTCGCCCCGTCCGAATACGACCTCGCCGTCAGCCACGACAAAGTCCGCGATCGCGGTGGTTGGACT
>JABDKS010000778.1 GCA_013002105.1 Pirellulaceae bacterium
GGCTTCGTCCGCCCCCACGTGCCGTTCGTGGCGCCGCGGAGCTATTACCCGCCCTTCAAACCTTACAGCAAGATGGTGCTGCCAGCGAAGATTCCAGACGATTGGGCGGACATCCCCAAAGCCGGAATCAATTACAAAACCAGCAAGAATATGAAGATGGATGTCCGCCGGCAAAAAAAGGCCATGGGTGGATACTATGCTTCGGTCGCTTATATGGACGCCCAAGTCGGCAAGGTGATGGCGGCCATGCGTGAAGCGGATTTGTTGGACAAGACGATCGTGATTTTTACCAGTGACCATGGTTATCATCTGGGCGAGCACGATTTTTGGGCCAAGGTTTCGCTGCGTGATGAATCGGCTGGAGTGCCGCTGATCATCTGCGTGCCCGGCAAGCAACCGGCGGTTTGCCACAGTCTGGTCGAATTGATCGATTTGTATCCGACCACGGCAAAACTTTGTGGACTACCCGTTCCCCGGCGATTGCAGGGAACCGACATTTCGGCAACGCTGGATGATCCCAATCACCAAGTCCGCGAAGCGGCATTCAGCGTGGCTCCAGCTCGTCAAGGATTCTTGCTTCGCGAGCGTGATTGGGCCTACATCCAATACAAGGAAGACGCCTCGGGCGGAATTGAATTGTTTGATGTCCAGAATGACCCCCAGCAATACAACAATCTTGCCAACAGCGACCAACACAAATCGGTGGTCGATCAATTTCGCGAATCGCTGGCTGCCAAGCTGCAAGCGGTCCGCACGAACGATCTGGGAATTACCTACAAGCGTGGCAAATAAAGTTTTCTTGGCGGCCAGCATCGCGTGCTGTGCGGCAATCATCGCACACGCCGGCGATCCGGTACGGTCGCTGGATCTTCCTCAGCAGCCGCACAGCTATCGCGAAGCACTGCCGGCGCACTTCAAAGCAGCCGCTGCGCGGTTTGACAACACACCCGCCGACAATCCAATCACCGATCACGGAGCGACGCTGGGGCGGGTGCTGTTCTACGACAAATCGCTGTCGGTTAACGCCACAACTTCCTGTGCGAGTTGCCATCAGCAGAAATTTGCTTTTACCGATCCCAGGAAGCTAAGTGTCGGTTTCGGCGACCAAGCGGTCGATCGGAATTCGATGAGTCTGATTAATGTGCGTTATTACGCCGGCGGTCGCATGTTTTGGGACGAGCGCGCTGAGACGCTGGAACAACAAGTTCTGATGCCGATCGAAAATGATCTCGAGATGGGGCACGATCTGCGCGAGTTGGTCCAGCAGCTGCGGGCCGATCCGATTTATCCGCCGTTGTTCAAATCCGCGTTTGGTTCGCAGGAAATCGACAAAGCACGAATCGCCCGTGCGTTGGCACAATTTGTGCGCGCGATTGTTTCTTATCGCTCCCGCTATGACATGGGTCGTGCTCAAGTCGATTCCGTGCTGTCAGCGTTTCCGAATTTCAACGAGCAAGAAAATTACGGCAAAGAATTATTTTTCGGACGCGCCGCTTGCGCCGCCTGCCACTTGGAAGACAGCCAGCGCGAAGCGGGGCGAGGACAAACTGCCTTTTTTTATGTAGCCCAGCCGGCCGCTAACGGCATCGATAGTGGTGAAGACAAAGATGACTCCGGTATGGGTCGATCTACCAAGCGAAACAAGGACATCGGCAAGTTCAAAGTACCGTCGCTGCGCAACATCGAATTAACGGCGCCCTACATGCACGATGGTCGTTTTCATACGCTCGAACAAGTCGTGGAACATTACAACTGGAGTGTCCGGCCTCATCCGAACCTGGATGCCCGTCTGGCCGACTTCGCTGCCAACGGAATGGCGTTGCCGGAACGCGAAAAGGTGGCATTGACCAAATTCTTACTGACGCTAACCGATGAAGCATTGATCAAGGATCAGCGGTTTAGCGATCCGTTCGTGGAGAGGTAGCGTTGCACTGATCGGTCTTCTCCGCACTGGCTCCCCTCGCCCCGTTGCGGGGAGAGCGGCTGGGGGTGAGGGGCAACGCCGTTAAGGATTCTGGAACGGTGAAAA
>JABDKS010000785.1 GCA_013002105.1 Pirellulaceae bacterium
GGCCACGCGTGCAACCGACGCTGGCAAATGCCGTTCCCAGCCTGGCCAATCGACTGCTGGATGCGGATCGCGATTCGGTCGGACTGGGGCGACTGAGACTGCTGGGCTGTGGCGGTGCCGCAATCTCTGCAGAAGACTTCGCGGGGTGGCATCGACGTGGTGTGACCGTCATTCAAGGGTATGGATTGACCGAGGCATCACCGGTCATCTGCAGTGCCACACCCGATAATGCGACGGCGGGTTGGGTCGGCGAATTCGTTGATGGCTGGGAATACCAGATCCGCGATGGCCGCCTGTTCGTGCGTGGTCCACACGTAATGGTGGGGTACTGGGATGATCCTGTCGCGACCAACGAACGGGTCGATGCCAGCGGCTGGTTGGATACCGGTGATCTGGTACAGCGAGATCCAGCCACCGAGCAAATCCGCATCTTGGGTCGCGCCGACGATGTGATCGTTTTGGACAGTGGGGATAAAGTTCATCCGCAGGCCATCGAACGCGAAATCGAGCGAATCGAGGGTGTTCGGCACGCGATGTTGGTCGGTGTCGGACGAATGATCCAGGCTTGGATCGATGGTCAGTGGTCCGGCGATATTCGTGAATTACGAACGGAGATCGCCGCGCGGTTGGCCGATCGACCGCCGTGGGAAATCCCCACAGAAGTGCATCTGTTTGATCCATCGTTGGATCAGCGGGCTGGCGAATTGACCAGCAAAGGTTCGCTGCGACGCCACGTTATCACTAAAAATCGGCTGTAGCATGCCGCCGGTCGAATACATTTTCATTATCGATATGAGCTACAAGAAATCTGAAGATCCACTACGTCGAATTCAAGCTGTGACCATGTACTAGGCGGGATCGTAGGCGGCGCTGCCCAAGCCACGTCCTCTTGGGATGAATTTGCACATCATGATCCCCAAGAAGTAAAGCAGCATGAGGGGAATCGCCAACGCAATCATGCTTGGCACGTCGGCGGGTGTCAGCAACATCGACAAGATAAAAATCACCAAGACGGCGACTTTCCAGCTTTCGATGTAAGACTCGGTTTCGATCAGTCCGATTCGCTGCAAAAACAACATCACCAGGGGGAGTTGAAACGCCAGTCCAAATCCCAGCGGCAGTAGCAGGACGAAATTGATGTAGTAAGTCAATCGCGGTTCGATGGTGACATCCATGCTGCCGTTAAAGGCGAGCAAGAAATTCAAGACGTAGTGCAACACCAAGAAGAATGCCAGGATGACGCCGGCAACAAACAATGTCACGCTGACTGGCAAGTAGATGTAAACGTACTTGCGTTCGTGTTGGTGCAAACCGGCGGCCACAAAACTCCACAGGTGAAAAAAGATCATCGGTGATGCGAACACAGCACCCACAATCAAGCCTGCTTTGATCCAAATCATGAATCCCTCTTCCATCTTGAAAGAGCTGAGACCTTTTTTGCTTTCGCGTAATTGCAGCTTGGGTTTCAGGGAGGAGGGGTCGGGTAGTTGTTTCAGCAGATCGGCCATCTCGCGCGGTTTGACAATCAACGGGGCGAGATCGGCGTTTTCTGCGGTTTGCGTATCCGCGTCGTCCATGCTCTGGCGACGTTCCAATGACTCCATCGACAAGTTCTGATATTTCTCAGGGATCTCGTAGATGATTTCCCAGACCAATCCGCCGTTTTTGAGAAACGGTTTCATTCGCTGATAATCGGGATCATCCTTGTCGGTGTAGCCCAGCAGGGCCAGATCACGTTCGGCGTTGAAATCTTGAATCGCCACTTTCAGTGGATCGCTGACAAATTTGACGACCTGATTGGCAAAGATCAGCCCAAATGCCAAACCAATACCGAGCCAGATGATGGCTTTGACCAAGCAAGACCGGAGTTCTTCGAGATGTTCCCCGAAGGTCATCGTCGAGTTTTCGAACAGATCGTCTTTGGGGCGAGCGAGTCGTTCCACGGGCGATTAATTGGCGTGAGGAGAAACGTGTCTTGGGTTACAGTGACTAGTGTAACAAGCCATCCGAAATTCGGACGCGCCACATGAGATTTAACGACTCAGTTCACAGATTGTCACCACCCGAATCGGCAAAATGAAACCCTATCCTCTCCGTTTTGAACCCGTGTTGAAGCAGACCATTTGGGGCGGTCGCCGTCTGGGTGATGCTCTGGGCAAGCCGATTGGCGATGAAAACAACTATGCCGAGAGCTGGGAAATCGTGGATCACGGCACAGATCAAAGCGTGGTCGTCAGCGGACATCTGAGCGGCAAGACGTTAAACGAATTGGTCGCTCGTCATCGCGACTGGATTTTGGGGGCGACCAATCCCGGCGGCGCCGGTGTTCATGCCGGCAAGTCCTCCGACGACGTCGCCTTTCCATTGTTGTTGAAGTATCTCGATTGCAATCGTGTCTTGTCGGTCCAGGTTCACCCTGATGATGATTACGCGGCGAGCATGCCCAATCCGGATTTGGGCAAGACAGAAGCTTGGTACATCGTCGCCGCCGAGCCAAAAAGTTTGATTTACGCTGGATTGAAACCAGGTGTGGATGCCGGGGCACTGCGTGAAGCGGTCGCCGCGGGCCAAACCGAAAACGTGCTCCATTCGTTTCACCCCGACGCGGGCGACGTCGTATTCATTCCCGCGGGCACTGTTCACGCGTTGGGTGCGGGATTGCTGGTAGCGGAAATCCAACAATCCAGTAATACAACCTTTCGATTGTTTGATTGGAATCGCGTGGGAGCCGATGGCCGAGCACGCCAGTTGCATATCGAACCATCGATCGAAGTGTCCGACTATGAATCCGGTCCTGTGACGCCGCAGCGAAGCGATCCTCAGGCCAGCGGATGGCAAGAGCTGGTCCGGTGTGAGAAATTTGTTTTGCAGGCATTGGAGTCGGGCACGGCCGTCGCCGGGGGTGATGATCAGTTTCACATCCTGACGGTGCCGAAAGGAACTGCGACGATTGAGAGTTCCGGTGAGA
>JABDKS010000802.1 GCA_013002105.1 Pirellulaceae bacterium
GTATACTCACACCGCGGTGGGACGACGCTCCGCTGGATCCAAGTTCGCAGGCCGCATCGGTACAGTTACAAGAAAGTGTGAAGGCGGCAGAAGGTACGATCGCGCCGCGATACGCGTTCTGTCAATCGATGCCTTTGGGGACCTTTGCCGATGTCGCTGACCAGTTACGTCAGTTCGGTTATCGACCCGTTCGCATACGTCCCTACAGCCATCGCAATGCGGTTTCCGTTGCGGCAGTTTGGACTCGCGATGACCGCGATTGGCGAATGTCAATCGATGAGTCCTTAGTGGCGATCCATGCCAAGGACGAACAACAGCGTAGTGACGGATTCATCCCAATGGATGTTGCGGGCTATATCGATCCCGCCGGCAACGGCGCAACTGAGCGGTATGCGGCCGTGTGGATGCAGCGCAAAGATGATGCGGAAAGCAATCGTCTGTTTGCGGGCATTCATCACGCCGATGTCGCAACCATTCGCGGCACGCTGAAGCAGTCCGGACACGAGTACATTCATGCACTCCAAGGCTTCCGTTCACTTGATGGACAGCGAAAGTATTGCGGTGTCGCGTTCAAGCTCCAAAGCCCATCAACGATCATTCTGAATCAATCTCAAGAATCTTTCGCCGCTACCGAGTACTTTGACAAACTGACCTGCGACATTGATTTGGGTAAATCCCGCACGCCGCAATCACCGATGGCGCGAAAGCGGACGGCCTTAATCGAAGCGGAAGAAACCGTAAAGGATGACGCAGATTCGTTGCAGGCCCGATTCGCATTGGGAAAGGCACGCTTTGACTTAGGCAAAGATGCTCTGTCAATCAACGATTTTGACTTTGTGATTGATCGACTTACCGACTCGATCCAGAGCAACAGTGCCGTGGAGCAGTCGCACCGGATTTGGTTGAGTGAGTCGTTTCGGTATCGCGCTATCGCCAACGCACGAGTTGGCAACGCAGCGGCAGCGAGGCAGGATTTGGAGCGTTTCCGCCAATGGAGTCAGTCTGTATGCGACAACCAATGTCTTGATGTCGTAATCGCGACTCATCTGGGCCAGGATACGCAAGCGATGCAGCGTCTGGAAGCGTTCATCGAAAGTCATCATGACGATCGTGATTGCCTTTACGCGGCCGCTCGTACGTACTCAGTCGTGTCGGAGGTATTGCAAAGCGACGATCTGTCCAGATCCAAGGTGTACGTTGATCGAGCTGTTTCTTTAGTGCGTGACGCCATCGATCATGGCTACAACGACTACGCTCATCTGCAGTCGGATTCTGATCTGGATCCAATTCGGGATCAAAAGCGGTTCATCAAACTTCTCAAGCAAGGCAAGCTCGATCTCAGCTACGCAGCGGTTTGGAATACAAACATCCGCATGCAATGTCAGCAGCTCTACGGACTTTCGACACGGGAGCATCTTGCCAGTTCCAAGCGGATGGAAATGGACGGGTATCGAATCGTGTCGATCACCGTAGCCTCGTTGGATGACCAATTGATAACGGCATCTCTCTGGCGACGTCCGCTGATCAACCCAACCGAAGCCGAAGCACTTGCCGCAAGAAAAGCGAACGCCGCAATTGCTGCTCTTCGAATGGGCGATGCAGCAGCGTGCTGGCCACTGCTACGGCAAACTCGCGATCCTCGAACCAGAAGTTGGCTGATCCATCGACTGAGTCCAATGGGAGCGTCTGCGGACATGATCGCGCAGCAACTTAACGAAGAAACCGACGCTTCGATCCGCCGAGCGCTGATTCAAATCCTGGGTGTGCACGACGACATACCGGCAAGTCAACGCGATGCGATGTCGGAGTCTTTGCTGGATCTGTACCGAACAGATTCCGATCCAGGCGTTCATGCCGCAGCAGAATGGACATTGCAGCGTTGGGGCAAGGCGGATGAATTGACCAAGTCCAACTTGCCACAAGCCATCAAGCCGTCCAGCCAGCACTCCGGTTGGTATTGCACACCGCACGGATACACGATGGTTGTTTTTGCGGGACCAGTGGAATTCTTGATGGGCTCACCCAACACGGAACGCGGACGCAGCAGTTTCGAAAACTTGCATCGAAAACAGATTCCACGCAGCTTTGCGTTGGCATCCAAGGAAGTGACGGTCGAACAATTCCAGAAATTTTTGCAAGAGACTCCAAGTATAAAACACGCGTATGCAAAGCGTCATGCCCCAGGAAATGATTGTCCCCAGATTTCAGTGACCTGGTACGAAGCCGCTGCCTACTGTCGCTGGCTCAGCGAACAGGAGGGAATTCCAAAGGATCAGATGTGCTATCCACCGATAGCAGAGATCAAGGAAGGGATGACAATGCCATCGGATTACTTAAATCGCAGCGGATACCGATTGCCAACAGAAGCCGAGTGGGAGTTCGCGTGCCGATCGGGCGCAACAACGAGTCGCTATTACGGAAACGCGGATCCATTGCTGGGTCAGTACGCGTGGTTCCGCGATAATTCGGATGACCGAACGTGGCCAGTGGGACATAAACGACCCAATGACGCGGGCTTGTTTGACATGCATGGCAATGTCCAAGAGTGGTGCCAAGAGGCTCACCGTCACTACAGCCGAGATTTAGGCGCCGTCAGTGAGGATCGAGAAGATCTCGAGCCAATTGTAAATTCCATCCGGCGCATTCTTCGCGGCGGATCGTTCGGAGTTCGCTCGACGGAAGTTCGGTCTGCCTTCCGCGGTTTCAATCGCCCACTCAACCGATACAACAATTCGGGTTTCCGTCCTGCCAAGACCTACCACAGTGCGTCGACGCAATCGACAGTAGGCTCGAAGCAATGAGCCCCACCGCAATAAGACTCAAAATGCTCGCATGCGAACACTTGCCGAGGGATGATGCGTTTGGAGTGTTGCCAGATGCTCTCACCCAGAAAATGGTGTCTACGTGTGATGGGTCGTTGGCCAAAGGTCTCGCGAGCATGTTTGAAATCGATGTCGCACAGAATCTACATTCGCTTCGGGCAACGCCATAGCGGGATGAATCTGGAGCGGTAAAACCGTTGAATATTCCCGTTCGGGTCAACGGCCACCTATCAACGACCGTTGGTTACCCACAGCGTTGCAAAACGAACTAATTCCGCGGCCGACGCAATCTCTAGCTTGCTTTTGAGGCGTTCTCGGTAGGTTCCGATGGTGTTCGTGCTCAGGTTCAAACGCGATGCAATCTGCTCGGTCGACCGACCGTCGCCGATCAAAGTAAAAATCTCAAGTTCGCGATCCGAGAGTGCCGAAACCACCGATTGGTCCATCGGTGTCTCAGCGTCGGTCGCACGCATCCGCATCCGGCGCGAAAGCGCTTCGCTATAGAACAACTTACCGTCCAAAACCTGTGCGATTCCGGTCAAGATCGTCCTGGCTGGCTGTTGCTTGTGCACATAGCCGACGGCACCCGCACGCATGACCCGTTCGCCATAGTCTCGTTCCTCATACATGCTCGAGACGATCACTTTGGTGCTCGGTGCGGTCTTTACGATCCATTTGATCAAATCCAATCCACTGCTCTCTTGGAGTGCAAGATCGACGATCACCAGATCGGGTTGGAGCTGACGAAAGCACTTGCGAGCTTCGGATTCGTTCGCTGCTTCACCACAGACATCCAGTTTCGGCTGTCGCATGATCAATTGCCGCAGCCCGTCACGAAGAAGTTCATGATCGTCCACGATCAGCACGCGCGTGACTTGTTGTTCAAGCGTAGTTGATGGATCGTTCATTGTTGCGGTCATTATTCTGCGCCTCGTGTAGTGCTCGCTGGATCGCTCGGGCCAACCACATTGTCTCATGCATCGGAGGCAAGCGGCAAGTAGCAATTGACGATTGTTCCGCCACCTGCCGGCGTCTCGTATCGTAGTTCCGCACCGATCAACCCGGCGCGATGACGCATGATCGGCAATCCCATACCGGGAGACTCTTCGGTTGCACTTGGCATGCCAATCCCATCATCGCTGATGCTTACACGAATTCCTTGATGATCAGACAACAAAATTTGGATCTGGTTGGCCCGCGCGTGCTTTGCTGCATTATGCGTCGCTTCACGAGCAATCAAAAACAATTGCGTTGCAACAAAATCATCGCGCAAGGGTACATCGTCGGTGAACACGAATTGGCAAGGCACCTGGAAAACGTCGGCCGTGTCTTCTGCGAGCCGCTCCAACGCAACAGGCAGACCACCGCCGCTCAGGTCCACGGGCAGCAGCCCCACCATGATTGTTCGGACTTGCTTTTGCATCCGGTGGACATTCGATTCCAACTTTTCGATCAAATCACTTGCGGACGTACCATCGGGAAGTTCGTCTCGCAACGATGCGATCAGCATACCGACGCTTGTAATTTGCTGGGCCAACGTGTCATGTAGGTCACGTCCCAACGAACGCCGCTCGTCTTCTGCGACCTCCGCGAGACGCTCTTCCAGGCGTCGTCGCTCTCGCGTGTCGGTAACGATGCTGCACATCTGTTTTGGATGCGAATTGTGAATCATCGACACGGACAGGCTGACGTGGATTGGCGTCCCGTTTCGGTGGATATGAACTGTTTCGAAACTCCGAACCAATTGGTGGTTTTGAACTCGTTTGACGACTTCGTCCAAATCGCTGTGCCGATCTGGCGGGAACAGCTCACGAACGTTTTGCCCTAGTATTTCGTCGGACGTATAACCAAACAATTGCTCGGCGGACGCATTCCAATGTGTGATTGTACCGTCCATGCGTAAACTAAAAATCGCAGCCGAACTCGATTCAACCAGTGCCGCCAAGAATGCTTGATCCTGCGCCGCCAGTTCCAATTCTGCAACTCGCTT
>JABDKS010000825.1 GCA_013002105.1 Pirellulaceae bacterium
GCTCCGCCGTGATGATGCCCGAACTTGCACATTCCATTTGCGAACGTCCGGATCGAACCGATAGGCAACCCATCGCTAACAAGCACGCGATCCAAATCGCGCGGCCGATCGCGCCGCGGCGGCCGGAGTGGATCTGGCTAAAGATCCCAACGCCAATGGATTATTAACCAGATCCGCTACCTAAAATCATGAGGTGGACGGTCACGATGGTTCGCTGTCAGAGTTGCCCCATTCGATCCGGAGTCCATCTGCTGGAGCATCTATCGGTCGGGCCACGTCACGGCGGAGCGTGACGGCTACTTTAATGCCGATCACGCTGCCACGTCCGGATTGGATCTGGCTAACGACCCCGACGCCGAACGATCTTCAACCAGATCCGCTACCTGAAATCATGCGGTGACGAATCACGACGGCATGTAGCGGCGACTTTCTCGACACATTCAACTTTAACGGTTGTAACGGTCAGGCAATTAAAAAACCCGGCCGCCTGGGCGACCGGGTTCGTGTTTCAGTGAAACATCAACCTGCGTTGAGCAATCATCCGTCGATTAATAACGGTAGTGCTCTGGTTTGTAAGGACCTTCGACCGGCACACCGATGTAATCGGCCTGCTCCTGCGTCAGTTTCGTCAATTGCACACCGATCTTTTCGAGATGCAAACGAGCGACTTCTTCGTCCAAACGCTTGGGCAATCGAACCACTTCGACCTTGTATTTGCCGTTATCGCGATTCTCCCACAGTTCCATTTGAGCCAACACTTGGTTGGTAAACGAAGTGCTCATGACAAAACTGGGGTGACCGGTAGCACAGCCCAAGTTGACCAAACGGCCCTTGGCCAGTGTGATCACGCTGCGACCGGAATCCTTGAACGTGTAACGATCGACCGCACCGATGTCGGCAGCTTTGATCTCATCACGCTCAGCTTTCCCGTCGGCAACTTGTTGTTCCAACCAAGCGATATCGATTTCGGTATCGAAGTGGCCGATGTTGCAAAGAATCGCGTCGTTGGGCATTTGCGACATGTGCTCGCCCAAGATGATGTCTTTGTTGCCCGTCGTTGTGACGAACAACCGACCTTCTTTAGCAGCGTTTTCCATCGTGGTGACCTCGAACCCTTCCATCGCCGCTTGCAGTGCGTTGATGGGGTCGATCTCGGTCACGATCACGCGGCAGCCGTAGCTCTTGAGGCTGTGTGCACAACCTTTGCCGACATCGCCGTATCCGCAGACCACAGCGACTTTACCAGCCAACATCACATCGGTGGCACGTTTGACACCGTCGGCCAGCGACTCGCGGCAACCGTACAAGTTATCGAACTTGCTCTTGGTCGCACTGTCGTTGACGTTGATCGCAGGAACTTGCAATCGAGCTTCCTTGATCAAAACATCCAAGCGGTGGATGCCGGCCGTCGTTTCTTCGCTGACACCGTGAATGTCAGACAGCATTTCCGGGAAACGATCGTGAACCATCGCGGTCAAATCACCGCCGTCGTCCAAGATCATGTTCAAGTGTTTGCCGTCAGCAAAATGCAGCGTTTGCTCGATGCACCAATCGAACTCTTCGTCGGTCATGCCCTTCCAGGCAAAAACCGGGATTCCGGCGGCGGCGATTGCGGCAGCGGCGTGATCTTGAGTGCTGAAAATATTGCAGCTACTCCAGGTGACTTCGGCACCCAGTTCGACCAAAGTCTCGATCAGCACAGCGGTCTGGATCGTCATGTGCAGACAACCCGCGATGCGTGCTCCGGCGAGCGGTTTGCTCTTGCCGTACTTTTCACGCAATGCCATCAAACCTGGCATTTCGTTTTCGGCCAAGTTGATTTCTTTGCGGCCGAACTCGGCCAACGAGATGTCTTTGACCTTGTAAGGTAGACGGTCAGTATCGACTTGCGACACGGGCAACTCCATTAAGTGTGTAGGGATGTAATACGTGTAAACACGCGCCCAAGGGGCTACGGACCCAACACGGGGACTCCCGCTGGTTCGCAATCCCCCGAACGCCGTGCAAACGGGGGGATGACGAGATCACTGCCGAGACTCGTTGGTCTCAGGCTCTCGCGACCGGATATCATAGCCAAAGCGGCTAGTCTGGAAATAGATGTTTCGGCACGAAAACCGGCAATTCGCCCGCTAACGAGCGTTTTCACGCCCCTGCTGGCCGCTGACGGATCAGACACTTGAGTTCACGGCGTGAAAAAATGCGTCGATCAACGTTGCGGATTTAACACCGCGCGTCTGTTCGACACCGCTCGCCGTATCAACGCTCGAGGCCCCCGAAAGTTCCATGGCCTGCGCCACATTGTCAGGTCGCAAACCGCCCGCCAAGGTCCAAGAGGCATCGGGATGTTCGTCAGCCCAATCGGCGATCGCTGCCCAATCGAGGGTCTTACCACTGCCGCCATGAGCCGCTCCGGCGTCGGCATCCAATAGCAAATGGCAACCGGTTCGGATCCAAGAATCGGTTGCCGCACTAATCTCTTTGACGTTCAGATCACCGGTGGGCAATTTTACAGCACGAATCACAGCGATATTCCGCGCGGACAGCTCGCGCACCAAATCCACCGGCTCGTCACCATGCAGTTGCGCGGCGTTCAATCCGACTCGCTCGCAAACATCGTCAATCATGTCGGCCGACTCGTTGACGAAGACACCGACACGAACGATCCCTGCCGTTTCGGCGGCGGCGGACAAATCACCAGCCAGTGATTTCGTCGGGTCCAAATAACGAACGCTGGGCGGATAGAAATTCAATCCGATTGCCGCATCGACGTGCTGTGCGACCGCATCAATGTCGTCCTTGGATCGAACCCCACAAATTTTGACTTTAAACACGCTGGCTTTCCGTGTGACCGTTGTAATCGTTGATTTCGCGATAGATCCGCTGTTTTGCCAGTGCGTTTGGCCCCGATG
>JABDKS010000834.1 GCA_013002105.1 Pirellulaceae bacterium
TTGACGCGACGAAGTGCAAAACAGAGTTTGCCCAAAGATCGATAGGTCCGAGCCAGCCAATCGAGAAGGAATCCCCACTCTTTTGAGGGTTCACCGACAACCACACGCTCGCGAAAACCCGCTAACCGCTACAACGTGAATAGATAGACCGTGTCGACCGACGATTGACGGTCACCCGGCAGGACACGGCAAAATGCCGCGGCAAGGGCCACCGCGACGTCAGGACACGCCGCGATGCAACATCACAAATGGAAAGATGCCCGACGAATGTCCGTCGCTGAATCCGATGTTGTAAGCATAGGAACCGACCGGACGCATCGATTCGATTCGCAGCGGTCGAGCTTCCGCAGCGCTCAAGATGGGCAATGCAATCGGCCCGCTCGAAACGGTCTCGCTCGGAGCATCGGCACGTTTTTTTTCGCGGCATGTGGCGCACGGACAGGCGGTCCGCAGTTCAGCTACCGACCAGCGCGTGGTCGTCTCGTCGCTCCAACGAATCTCGATCGCCGACTCACCATCGCGTTCGATACTCACGGGTGTTAAATCGGTTTGCGTATTTTTGTCTGGTGGCCTGTCAGTCATTCTGTTCGCTCCGACGATCAACCAGTCGCCTCGCCTTGGCTTCAAAACGCGGCAGCGTACCCGGTGGCACACACCGAACTTGCACCCGCATGGCCAACCGATCTCGCAACATCGCTGACAGCGCTGCCGCCTGCGATTCATCCAACTCGGCTTCAACGGCCAACTGATCCATTTCGTCTTTGCGCGTGGCAATCAAGCGAAACTCAGCCGCTGCGTCCAATTCTCGCACGATCGCTTCGATGCTGCTGGGAAATACATTCACGCCGCGAATGACCAGCATGTCATCGGCTCGACCCAGTACACCACCATCGAGCCACAGAAACCGACAGTCGTACTGGTGATCTTGATACCCGCGCACCATATCTCCAGTGCGATACCGAATCGCTGGCCCACCCAAACGTCCTAAGTTGGTCAGCACCAATTCCGCACTTTCACCATCGACTGCCGCTCTGCCATTGGGGCTGCCTTCATCAAAACAGAGTCGTTCGGCAATGAACTCCGTCTCGATCACGTGCATACCCTTTCCGTCGACGCTACCAAAACCCCACGCACCCATTTCGCTGGCGCCGCTGTGATCGATAATGGTCGCACCCCACGCCTCTTCGATTCGCTGCCGCACGACAGCCACTGACCCGCCGGGCTCACCTGCTACGATGATTCGCGTCACCGCACTTCCGATCAAATCAATATTCCGCTCGGCGGCAACGACCGCCAGATGCAACGCGTAGGTCGGGGTACAGCAGACGACGGTGCAGCGGTTGTCGATGATCATGTTCAGACGAGCTTCGCTGGACATGCCGCCACTGGGAATCACCATCGCTCCCCGCTGCACCAACGCGTCGTTGGCAGTCCAAAACCCAATGAACGGACCAAACGAAAACGCCATCATCGCAATGTCATCTTGGCTGACATTCGCAGCATCCAAGACGAACTGCCAACACTCGAGCCACCAACGCCAATCCGCAGCCGTATCTAACACCGGCATCGGCCAACCGCTGGTGCCACTGGTCTGGTGCATGCGCGTGTATCGCCGGCGTGGCAAAGCAAATATTTTGGCAGGTTCGCCGCGAGTCGCCGGCAAAAGCTCTGCCTTGGTCAATAACGGCAGGTCGCCTAGCTGGTCGAGCGAATCAAGCGGCAATGTGACCCCGGCCATTGAATCAGCGTAAAACGGATGTTCTATGACCGATTCCAAGAGTGCGTTGAGCTTTTTCAGCTGGCCAAGCCCAATTTCTGTCCGTGAAAGCGTGCGCAACCTCGATCGATCTTCGCCGGAATTCGATTGGTCAGACTGGGACATATTCAAATCATGAACGTCTAGCACGCGGATAACCACTGCCCCAACTTAACGCTCCGACAGAGCACAAGGAACCTGCCCAGATGACACGTAAGCTAAGGCGACCTGGCCCATGTCGAACCGAATGTAGCCAGCCGTATCGATTCGACGCTTGTGTGACCGTCTGCTATCCTGCCAACAGCATTATGACCGACAGCGTAAACGACTCCCTCGAGCTTCCCTTTCCCGATTCCGGCCGACTGGCTTCGGTTGACTTCGGAACCGTGCGCATTGGTATCGCGATCTGTGATCCCGATCGCATCTTGGCCAGTCCGCTCGAAGTGCATCCAGCAGAAGGCTGGCAAGAAGATGGAGAGTACTTTCGTCAACTCGCCAAAGAGGAACGGATCGCTGGATTTGTCGTTGGTTTACCAATCCATTGCGACGGCGGCGAAAGCCAGAAAAGTCGCGAGTGTCGAGTCTTTGCACAATGGCTGGCAAAAGAAACCAAAATGCCAGTTCGACTGTTTGACGAACGATTCACGACCAACGCTGCCAAACAACGTATGACCGGCGCAGGACTCAGTCGCAAAGGGAAAAAGAAACGGGTCGATGCAATCGCGGCGCTCGTATTACTCGAGTCGTTTCTTGAAGCGTGTCGGTATCACGGCGAACTGGTCGGCCAAAGTGTCACCGCAAAAGCGGACGGTGGCGCGAGCCTGGACGAATAGCCGATTCACATCCCGCTTTCCTGTCCAACCGCGTTCCTGTCCAACGGCGTTCCTGTCCAATCGCAGCCGAACCTCAACATCATAGGCTGATGGAGCGACGTCAAAGGGTTCGTTCGTGGAACCACAGTAAGAGGGATCAGGCCTGACAACGCACTGATTAACAGGATTGGCGACCTACTCGGATCCGCTGACGTCATTGACTTTCCACAAACCAGTTGTGATCAACAGGCTTGTTCGACGGGCTTGTTCGACGGGCTTGTTCGACGGGCCTGGGCAGTTTGCACCGAGACCCGTCG
>JABDKS010000976.1 GCA_013002105.1 Pirellulaceae bacterium
GGCCGAGATGTTCCGTGACAACGGCTATGTCACCGGGCACTTTGGCAAATGGCATTTGGGACCAGAACCGTATTCGCCGCTGGAACATGGTTTTGACATTGATGTGCCGCACCATCCCGGTCCGGGGCCGGCCGGCAGTTGCGTCGCGCCGTGGAAATTCAAGGATTTTGATCACGATCCGCAAATTCCCGACGAGCATCTGGAGGACCGCATGGCCAAGGAAGCAGTCGCGTTCATGGAGCAGCACAAGGATAAGCCGTTTTTCTTGAATTACTGGATGTTCAGCGTTCACGCTCCGTTTGATGCCAAAACGAAATTGATCGACGAATATCGCAAGAAGGTCGATCCAACGGATCCGCAACGCAGTCCCACGTATGCGGCGATGATCCAAAGCATGGATGATGCCGTTGGAACGTTAGTGGACACGCTTGAACGACTTGGCATCGCGGATAACACCATCATCGTTTTCGCGTCGGACAACGGCGGGAACATGTACAACGAAGTCGATGGCACATCCGCGACCAGTAACGCTCCGCTACGAGGCGGCAAAGCAACCATGTACGAAGGCGGCGTGCGCGGGCCCGCGATCGTGGTCTGGCCTGGAGCGATTGCCGCGGGGTCGCGCAGTGATCAGATCATCCAAAGCAGCGATTTCTATCCCACGCTACTCGAAATGCTCTCGATCGACGCGCAGCCGAATCAGAGTTTCGACGGCATCAGCATTGTGCCGGCATTGCATGCCAAGCCGCTCGTTCGCGATGCCATCTTCACCTATTTTCCACACGCACCCGGGGTCCCGGACTGGCTACCACCCTCCGTCAGTGTTCATCAGGGCGACTGGAAATTGATTCGCATATTCCATGGCGGTAACAACGACCAACACCGTTTCAAACTGTTCAACTTGAAAGAGGATATCGGCGAGGTAAACAATCTAGCCGACAAATACCCCGAACTAGTTATGCAACTCGACGGACTGATCGAACAGCACCTCAACGATACCGGTGCCGTTCGGCCGTTGCCCAATCCCAACTTTGATCCCTCAAAGTATGACATTACACAAGAAGGCAAAGCGAGATTGAAGGGTAGCGCGAAAACTGCCAAGAAGCCCACCGCGAAACGTCCGGGCAAACCCGTGGCCGGATGGCGGCCCGGCGGAACCTGTAAACTTTCCGTCGCGGACGGCCTGTTGCGAATTGAAAGCACAGGCAAAGACCCCTACTTGAGCTATCAACTTCCTGCGGCAATTGACAAGGATTCCTACACGTTGCACCTCCGAATGAAATCCGATTCGGCAGGTTCGGGACAATTCTTTTGGAAATCAACTGGCCGTCCGTTTGCCGCCGACCGCAGTCGGTTATTCGATGTGACGCACGACGGCGAAGAACACGAATACGCCATACCTTTTGACGTTGACGCGCCAGTGACGAGCGTGCGGATTGACCCATCCAAAGATCGCGGGATCATCGAAGTGTCCAGCATGCGATTGACCAATCGAAGAGGTGTCACCATTTTTCAATGGAGTTTCTGATGCGATTGCGGCTATGGTGTTGCCGTAGTAGCGGCATACCGCTCGCGCACGTGACGGACTTCGGTGCTACCTGAGAACACAAAATCCATTCGTAGCTACCGGACGACCGTGTCACCGAGATCGATATTTTGACGGTGACAGATTCATGAACCGGCGAAAGCTGCGACTGAAATGAGCGTGATCATAGAATCCGCATGCGTGTGCAATTTCCGAAACCGTTTGATCGGTCTCTCGCAACATCCTGGCGGCATGTTCGACCCGCACGCGAACAAGGTATTGGCGTGGAGATGCACCGAACGCGTGACGAAACCGACGTTCAAAATGGCTGACGGACAAACCAGCCATGTCAGCGAGTTGTTGGGTGGAAAGACTGTCGGCAAAGTTGCTGTGCAAATGCTCGATGACTTTCGCAAATGCGTCGACGGTGCCCGACGGCGTTTGGATGCGCTCGATTTGACGTGAGAATCCTGCCACGCCGATGACACGTCCGCGGCGATCTCGCAACGGAACCTTGCTGGTCATCACCAACCGTGGCGATCCGGCGTCTTCGGGCGCGCTCTCCACACGATTGACAATCGCTTCCCCCGATTCGATCACCGCGAGGTCATCGGCTAGATACTCATCGGCACGCGGTTTGGGAAAGAAGTCATGATCGGTTTTCCCGATGGCATCGGATTCCGACGCGACTCCGCAGTACTCGCACCCACGCCGATTGAGTGCCATGAATCGACCCTGGCGGTCCTTTACAAAGAAGGACAGACCCGGCAAATGGTCAAATAAGGCGAACGCCTGGTCACTCGGCCCAAGCCGTTCAAAGAAATCCTCCCGAAGACTGGTATTTTCCATCGCGTAATTTTACACAAGATTGAGTCCCCCGTGCAAGACATCGTAGCTGGCGATTGCGACAATGGTCCACGTGATGTCCAAGTTCTCCGGTGTGACCATGTGTTTTCGAATTCTTCTATTGTTTGTAGCCGCAATGTCGCTGCCCTCGACCGAATCGATGGCGGACCACGCTCCGATTGTCATCATTCACGGCGCGTGGGGAGGGGCACACCATTGGAAAGCGATAGATGATTCGCTGACGCATGAGCATGGACGCACGGTTCGTCGGGCATCGTTGACCGGTCTGGGCGAGCGATCGCATCTGGCGTCGCGGAGTGTGAACCTGTCAACGCACATTCGCGACGTTGTGAACTTGATTGAGTTTGATGATTTGAATTCAGTTGTACTGATCGCACATAGCTACGGCGGTATCGTCGCGCAGGGCGTCGTTGAAAAAATTCCCGATCGAATCAATCAAGTCATCTACATCGATTCCCATTTGCTAGACGATGGAGAATGTTACTTTACGCACCACAGCGAGTTGCGAGAAAAACTAACTGGTCGAGCGAACGAAGCGGGCGACGGCTATTTGATTCCAGTCGACTGGGAAAACCCGATGCGTGATACGCCGCATCCACTCGCAACGCTGGTGCAACCAATCCAGTTGGATCGGGCAGTGCAAGATCGCGTTGCTGCATCCTATTGGTTGCTCGCCGATGGCAAGACGCCGCAGCAGGATACTCGTTACCGTTACTACGAGTGTGCACTCGATCGTGGATTGACCACAAAAGTTTTTCCGTGGAACCACAATCCACAACGTGACCGACCAAGTGACCTGGTCCGTGAAATCGTCGCGGTGCTGGATGAATAATGCAGCATCGATCGTAGTCGTAGGCCAGGACCTGTCCTGGCGACCGCTGCTCATTGCCAGGACCGGTCCTGGCCTACGCGGAACGAAGCTTACCGGGTCAGGTTTTGGCCGATATTGAAATTGAATAAGCAGATCAATCAAGAAGTGCAAAGCTATATGTTACGAATCATAAATCTGATGACGTTTGCAGGTTGGTGCATTGCGATTGCGGCAACAAACCTTGCGGCGCAAGAACTCCAATTTAACCGTGACAT
>JABDKS010000918.1 GCA_013002105.1 Pirellulaceae bacterium
CCACCACTGGACGTGACCGTGGTTTTGCCGTCCAGGCTCCCGTCGGCGGCTTGTAGGTCGCTCAACTTTTTCAGCAGTGTCATGCCGTCATCGGTCATCCGAGCATTCATCAATGCGGCGGCCGAAAGGGCGATTAAATAGGGATCATCGGATTTCGACGCGACCTGATAGAGTTGCTGCAATTCGCTGCCAAGTTCCGCCGCGCTGCGCTGCGATTGCTGAGCCGCCACGTCGGCTTCGGTGATCGCCCACAGCACATAGGCGTTGACGATTTCCTGTTGAACCGACCAGACGTGCAGGTGGCGCGGGTTTCGATCAAATCCACCCTTGCCGTCGCGTCGTTTCATTAGCCACGCGCGGGTGCGAACGATCATCTCTTGGTTGACCTCCATCACTTGCTGCATGTCGTTAAACTGCATCAGTCCGAATGCCGATAGTGCCTCGTGTCCTGGGTCCTTACCAAACCACTCGTAACCGCGTTGGGTACACTCAAAACTGGTTAGCTTTCCGTAGCCCTTCTCCAGCAACGTCATCGCCCGCCGCGAGACGTCTGGTTTGGCGATGTCATTTTCTTTCATGTACAACAACGCCATCGTGTTGGGATAATTGGTGGCGGAGGTTTGTTCAAAGCAACCGTGCGGTTCACGCAGAATACTTTCGACGCCTGCCATCAAGTCTGCCATCGGCGACGGATAGGCTCGAAAGGTGACCGCGAGTGATCCGGCGACGATGTCGTTGGGAATCGGTAGCAGGATTTCATCTCGCTGGTTCAAAATACCTGCGATCGACTCACGCGTTGGGTAGCCCGCCGGCGCAACATGAATCGTGCGACGAATGCTGTCGGCAAGCTCTTGATTGGCCGAGCCGCCAACGCCCATGACTTCGATAGGAACATCGTGTTCGGCGGAACCGTCGGTCACATCGATCGAGAAATAAGATCGTGTCCGTTCACCGGCGGTCACGCTGGTCGATGCGGAGGCATCATCAGCGATTCGCAGAGAGGGGCCGACTTTCAAATCGACGTTGACCGAGATGTCGTCGTCGGTAGCATTGATGACCGCAACGGGCAGATCGATTCTGTCACCCGTGGTGACTTCCAGTGGCAGTTTAGGTTCGATTTGGAATGGGATTCGCGAAACCACGTCCCCACCACCGCTGCCGATACGACCGTCAGTCGTGTGTCCGTCGACGCTGACACGAAACGTGGTGACCGAATCGGACAAGTCGAATCGAATGGTGGCTTGGCCGGTCGAATCGGTCAGCAAGATCGGTTGCCAGAACAGCGTCTCGGCAAAGTCGGTTCGGGTTGGCGAATCGGTTTTTGCATGCCGGTGCGCGTACTCGCGAACTGGGAATCGCAATTCGTCCAGCAATTGATCTGCTAACGATTCGGCATCCAGGCCTCGGGAGGCAAGAAAACGTTGCAGTGCGTCGGGTGACAGCGACTTGCTACCGCTGATGTTATTGCCTTGACGATATTTTCCCGTGGAAATTTCGTCTCCCTCGTAATCCTCGACCGCTTCATTGGCAAACCGTTTGTTGTCGCCGAATTCTCGGTTACGTGAGTTTTCTTTTGCAATGTCCGGGCCAGTTGGAGGCCGATCGCCGGTGACATTGGGGTCCGGTTCAGTCGGTCCGGGAGCACCGGCGGCATCGTCAGCGGGAACTTCCATGTCGACTGCCGGCGTGGCGAATTCGGCGGGCGCATTACCCATCTCCATCGCGTCATTCGCCCTGTGCATCTCTTCCTCGGCGGTCGATGGCGCTTTAGCGGACGATGCATCGCGACTTGCGCTGACCACGTAGCCTTCGTTGCTGCCGCCACAACCGTACAGCACCAACGACGCCGATGCGATCAACAACCACATGACCGCGATCGTAGCCGGCTTGTGACGCAGTCTCAGCAGGACAATCAAGCAAAAGACTCCCAGCAGCAACAGCGACAGCACCCGGGCTTCGTACAAGAATTGATCCCACGCTCGTCCAAGCGAAACGCGATACTGAGACCATTGATCGACAAACACGGGCGCGTTGCTGAATTTTGGTTTGGTTTGGGCCGCGGAGGTGCCGTCCATCTCCAACAATCGTACAAGCTGTGCGCGGAAATCGACGCTCGGTTGATCAGCGGATCCACTGATGAATCGTCGCCAACCTTGCGTGCCGAGCAATAAGTCCAGTGACTCGGCGGCCTCGGTGCCGTCGCTCAAGTAGAAATTGGCGTGTTCCAAGTCCTCCGGTTTTTCGACCTCGCTGGTTAGCAAAAAGTGCGTTCGCAAGGTGGGTCGCTCGGTCTCGTCCAGGCTGAGTGCCGCGTCGTCGACGACGGCAACTCCCAGCACCGCAGGCGTTGGCTGATCGTTTTCGTCGGTCACTTGCAATGTCAGTCGCAACGGTTCGCCCGGCGATCGTTTGAGCGCGGACTCGGGATCGACAATCGCAACGTTCAGTCGACGATTTTCGCGGCGATACACGAGACGCTCGACCAACGGTTGGGCGGGAGCCAGTTGCGCGTCCAAAATCGTGACGCGAATCACACCTGCGGCATCCTGGCGGATTGGCAAATCGACCAACGTCGTACCCGGCTTGAAATTGATTTTTCGTTCACCCACCAGTTGTCCACGGCAGACGGCTCGTGCGATTCCAGTGAATGCTTTCTGATTGCGTACCGTGAACGTCAAATTGGCGTCTTGCTCAAAGACTCCATCGCCGGTATCTAAGACGGGGAGGGCTTTGACGACGGTGGGCAACTTAGGATTGTTGGTGACATCGACGGGCGAAGTGACTTTCAGCGTGTATTTTTCGCCACGTCGTGGTACGAATTCAAAGCGTCCCATCCCATCGCGTGTTGTCGTGACTTCGGCGACCGCCACGCCGCCCCGCGTCAGGACTTCGCCACTGATATGGATCGGGTCACCCAACGGATTGCGGGCGGAAAAATAGACTCTGTTCTTGAGTCCGTCGACCAGATAGCCGCCTTCGGGATAGAAATCGACGGAGATACGACCGAGTTGAATCGGAATCGTTTTACTTTGCGTTTCCTGTACTCCTCCATCGTCGGTGGCAATCGACAGCCGCCCGATGCCTTCGCTGATATGCTCGGGCAAAACGAACGAAACGGACAGTGTTCCGGATGCCGACGTGGTCGCGTCACTCTGGTAGATCACTTGTTCGTCAACCACCGCCGTGATCCGCACATCAGCCCCGGCGACCGGACCACCCTCGGCACGAACGGCCGAAAAATCCGCTTCGACAGTCTCACCGGGGCCGTAGCTACGACGACGAAACTCCAGCTCCTTTTTGAACCGGGGGACGCGATACACGCGAACTTGAAACTCCTTGACCTCGTCGGGAAAGAAACCATCCATGCTCCTGGCAACCAACTTGTACGGCCCACCCGGTGCAGTCGATGGCAGCGTGAAGGATCCATTTCCGACACCGCGTTCGGTCACACCCTCGATAAACGCATTGGGGACCAACGCACCGCTGGGATCGATCAATTCAAAACGAATCGGCACGTCGACATGCGCAGCCAGCGACCGGCGGTTGAGCGTCACACTGCGAAAGTAAACCGTTTCACCCGGCCGATAGACCGGTCGGTCGATGTTCACGTAGGTCAGACATCGTGTCGGCTCGAGCGGGATATCGATCGACGTGGCCGCTGCTTCACTGCCCTTGGGCGTCGCCGTCACCCGCATCGTCGCGCCATCGGGCACAACCACATCGTCGGGCACAGCGATCTCGCACATACCGTTGGCGCTGGTTTCGGTATCGCCGCGAAACAACACGCTGTTGCCAGAGAAAATCGAAAACGAGATCGTTGCGGGGACCACCGGGAACGCGTTGGACGATCCATCAAGAAGGCTCGTTTTGATTTGAAACTCATTGTCCGCCGTCGCCTCGTGCGCTATCGCGGCCTGGGCATCCAATTGAACCACCGCATCGGGCCGCGTTGGAATCTGGTCGACGTAGCGCATTCCCAGAACCATAAAACCCAATGACGCAGCGGTCGCCAACAGTCCCAAAGTACTGACCCAGAAACGACTGGACGCACTGGGACGATGGTTACCGACTGTTGGCAGCGTTCCGTTGTCGTTCGGTTCTGACTCGATCACACGTCTTTGCAAATTAGCCGCCGCGGAATCGCCCCCAAAATCTGCAGCGGAATCGTCCCCAGAATCGGCAGCGGAATCGATCAGAGTGTTCGTCTCGCTTGGCGGCGCGATTTCGGGTAGCGGAACTCCTTCCATCTTCGCGGCGCTGGATAGTTTTTCCGCCAACCGCAGGGTCTCCGCCCACGCTGCCGCGACATCGGGATCGCTTTGGATTCGCTCTCGCACCGCGGACGCTTCGTTATCGTCCAGCAAGTCATAGTGCAGTTCCAAAAGTGTCTGTTTCAAGTCTTCGTTTGGCATATTCATGACTGGCCTCCGACGGACTGGCGAAGTTGGCGAATAGCGGCACGCATTCGAGTCTTGACGGTGCCGATCGGCAGCGACGTTGTCTCGGCGATTTGTTCGTACGTCAGGTCACCGTTTTGGCGCAGGAGAAAGACTTCCTGTTCTTCGGGCCGCAATTTCATCACTGCGTGACGCAGCCTCCGGATTTCTTCGTCTTGAATCAGACCCGCATCGGGTCCATCGGTGGTGGCTACCATGACTGCGTCCTCGGCAATCGACTCACGTCGACGGTTCCATGCCGTCTTTCGAGAGTCTCGACCTGTATTAAGAGCGACGCGAAACACCCAGGCCTTGAGATTCTCAACATCTTGAATCTGGTCGCGTTTGCGCCAGCATTTCAAGAATGTTTCCTGCAGGGCATCCTTCGCGTCTTCCATGTTTCCGACCAAGTAATACAGCGTCCCCAAGATTTCGCCGCGCGCATCATCAAACAGCGTCTCGAGCCGTTGGCCAGAGTCCGCCGAATCCTGCACATCGGACTTCGGGGGCGTCATATTCATGGGTCTACAGGTAAGACGACGTCGCCGCCGGAATGGATTTCACGACGATCGAATTTCTTGCCAGATCGATCAGATCCCACTGAATCTAGCAGCGATCGGCATGGTCGCAGTCGGCTGCGAGCCAAAACAAAAGTCACTTTGGCAACAAACCGGCAATCGCCGCACCCCAAAGTAGCCGTCACGCTCCGCCGTGACGAAGCCCGACCGAACGTGCTGCCATCGTCAATTCCCCCGGATCGACCCATCCGCAGCCCATCGTTCTCCGCGACCAAGCACGCATCTGCTAACACGAGACCCAACCATCAAGACTGGCCTCGGAGAGTCCAGCGACAGTCCCATCGTCGTTGTACGCTCCGCGAACAATCACAAACAAAGTAGCCGTCACGCTCCGCCGTGACGAAGCCCGACCGAACGTCCTACCATCCTCCATTCCCCCGCATCGACCCATCCGCTGCAAGTCAGATCGCGAAGTCGGCCGCATTGCTG
>JABDKS010000955.1 GCA_013002105.1 Pirellulaceae bacterium
ATCTTGGCTGCCATCGTCCGCCCGGGAGTGCCGCACCCCAGCGTTCAATGCGGTCTCGCACCGCGCTGGCCAACTCCAATGTCGCTTGATTCATGTCACCGTCGGTCATACCGAACATCTCGGTTGCGCCGCCGCGCGCTGGAGCCACCAGGACCAGGCGATCGGAATAACACTGCACACGAATGGTGCGCACGATTGAATTACCGCCACCGGTTGCCATGTCGCGCGGCAATGCCCAATTGGCTCCCTCGCGTCGAACCATTTGCCTTGAATTAGACAAATTGGCTGGTGGCTTTGTCGTGGAGGGAGACATGTCCGATGCGGTCGACGGTTGGTCGTCCGATGGCGGCTGGGCGCCGGCTGGCGGATTGGTTGGGCTCGACATGCTGGCACGGGCGGATGCCCCGGTCCGTGAATCCGGCGGCGACTGCGATGGTTGTCTTATGGAATCCGATAATGAATCAGATGCCCCGCCTACGTTCGTGGACTCGCTTTCTGGGGAATCGGGCTTCGCATGCGTTTGATTCCAAGCCGCGTCACGGTTTTGGTGTGCGGACGAAACCTCCGTTGTTGCGGAGGGCTGATCCGGCATCGAAAACGGATTGTCCTGCCGTCGCAGTTGCGCGTTTTGGGGAACCGACGGATTCAAGTACTGATTGACTTGCGCGGTCGAGCCTGGATCAGAATGGATCGCGGAATCTTGACCGGACGTTGCGGCGTTAAGATCACCAGAACCGATCTGACGTGGTAAATCGCCCACATGACTGGCATCGTCCGACACGGTGTCGGTGGAGGCGTCCGCACCCGAAAGGGGATCGCCACCAAGCGAGTTCGACAGCGAGCCGTCGGACTTTTTCAGTTGCTCGGTAGCTTCACGTAGATGACGATCCAATTCGTCCGCTACGTCGGCACCGCTCGCGCCGTACCCGCTCTGACCGTAGGTCCCGCTGCTTGGTGTTGCGTAACGCGATCGCTGTGAAAACCCGTCACGGTGATCCCCAAATCCGCTCGCACGCCCCGATCGATCCATGGCTGCGGCGGACAGTCGAGGGTAACGTGTCGATGAATTGACAGAACCGCCTTGGCCGCGTCCGCGCGACGCTCGTTTTGCCAATGCATTGAGACCATGTTGTTTGATCACGGCTGCCGCAATGGCCTCATCAACGAGTCGTTTTAACTTGGCATCGGGTTGGTCGTACGCCAAACGAACTTCGGCGGGAACCAGTTCATAACCGAATTGATCATCCCAGTCCTGCAACGCCATCCGCGCCGCGGCGTAGCATTCGATACCGTCAGGACGCACCACCAGCAAAGGGTAGGGCGGTTGCGAATCGCCGTAGCTCTGCATTGCGTGATGGCGGATCACTCGCAGCGCAGCGTCCAGCGGATTTGCGCCGCTTACCGATTCTTCTAATTGGTGCATCGACACCTTCGATCCTTCAGGCCAAATCGCTAGCCCCTCGCTCGTGCATTCCAGATAGACCGGCCGTCGATCGGTGCCGTTGGGTCCCTTGTAGGGAATCAGCGACACTCTCGGTGCGCGTGTCTCCATGTCATCACGTAGTTTGGCAATCTGCTGCGACTCGTCTTGCAGTTGTTGGCGCAGTGCGGCAAGTTCGGTTGGATCGATCGCTTCGACGGTCGATTCGCCAGTCGCAACTTCGACTTCTTCGTTCAGTCGCGTCAATTCGTCGCGCAGTCGCTGCATGTGCGATTCGATTTGAGTCAGTTGGTCGCGCCGGCGTTCCATGTCTGCGGCTTGTTGTTTGCGAACCGAGACAAGTTGCTCGACCCGAAACGATTCTTCGGCGATCATCGATTCAACCGCGGCAGCGGTCAGCGCGGGCTGCTCGGATTGCTGTGGCGGTTTGACCGCCGCAGCACTGGCGAGTGCTTTTTCTTGTTCAGCATTTTCGACGGCTGCGGTCGCAGCGTTTTGAGCGACTAAGGCCAACAACAAGATCAACGTTCCCAGCGTACAGACGAGCACGGCAAGAAACGGAAAGAGCGAGGGCGAAAGTCCTTTTCGTCGACGCCCACTCATGCAGCACGCCTCGACTGGGTTTCTGGCAGTCGATGCGACAAGACATCAACCGCGCGTGCCAATGTTCGCATCGCGTCGGCCATCCCATCGCCAGCCGCCGCGGCGACACTACGATCGATGCCGCGATTGGTGGCATCCAATCGTTCCAGATTCGTATCCAGTGATTGCTGCAACATCGAAATCGTCTTGGATTGATCCGACATCCGTGCGATCTGCTCGCATTGTTTGATCATTTTTTGATGATGGACAGCCAACGCGGCCGCGTTGACCGTCATTGTCTCGTGCCAGGTTTTGGACTGATCTTGCAAAGTGGTTCGTGTTGTAACGGCCGATTGAGTCATCACGTCAGCGTGCGACTGCAGCGCCGGTGCCAACGTTCCCTCGAATGCTTGAGCGATACGATTCGCGTTGGCTTCCTGGACCTGTTCCCAGTGGTCATGCGCTTCGTCGATCGTTGATCGCCATAACTGGGCCTGTGCATCCAACGATTCGGCCACGGCCGCCTTGATGCCATCGCACAAATTGGCGATCAGTTCGACCTGATTGTCGGCTGCGTCATCGCTGGGCAAACATGCCGACACCAAGTGTCCGACGCGATGATCGATGGCGGCAAGTAATTGTTGTTCGCTCCGCTCGATCGGAAATTGGATAAAGATCGCGAACACCGATAGCACCAGACCAAGTGCGGTAGTGTCAAAGGCGACATACAGACCGCTCTTGAGTCGATCCACCGCAGCCGTGCCGTCGGTGAAATCTAATCCACCGAGCGTCTGTGTGATCCCGATCACTGTGCCCAAGAAGCCCAGCATCGGAATCGCCCAAATGATAATGCGGACCAATCCGAACGAATCATGTGACGCATCGGCGTCCCGGCCGGAGAGTTCACGCAAGTCGTCGGCGAGGTGCTTGGACGTACCACGCTGCGACTGGCGGGTGAGCAATTCCTCCAGCCTGCGGACAAGCTGGCTGGATCGAGTCGCGGCCGACAGTTCGGTCAGTGTCGCCAACCATCGACGGGCAACCGATCCTGCATCGTTTTGCGCGATCCACTTTGCGGCCGGTGTCACACCTGTGTCTGACGGCGTCAGGTCGTGGTCACGAATCGTCGACAAATGAATCCACTGTTGATTGACTCGCCACCACTTAACCAACACGATCGCCACAGCGATCCAAAACAAAACCGTGGCGGCGACTGCGATCGGGTGCCCCAAAAAGTAACGCTGTAGCGGTGCCCAGGGGACGACAGCGACCACGCCATAGAACAATCCAGACAGACACGCG
>JABDKS010000957.1 GCA_013002105.1 Pirellulaceae bacterium
GGTCATGTCATAAGCCGACATGCTTTTGGCAATCGTTCCTGCACCGGCGCCAACGCGAAAAAACCAACGAACGACTTCTTGCCCCGCGCCGATTTCCGCAAACGTCCCATAGCGGCGCGGATCCAGGTTGACCCCCAGCGCCTTGTGATGCGTATCGACGGTTTCCATGGCGGATTGGGCAATCAACGATTGATGCATTGGGAGTGCAAACCTGAGCGGGAGGTGTGAAATTCGAAAGAATCCGAAACCACGCTGCACAATTCATGCCATCACCCGACACCTCATTTCCTGCTCTATCGAACGAAGTTTGCTGATCACCGATCGCAACCTGCACACGAATCACGCAACCCTGCCCATTGCCAGTGCACCAGACGAATTGCTTATTCGTATCAGCAAGCCTTGAAGAATCTCACTTGGGCCAATCGGGCTTCGTTTCTTTTAGAATTTGAAGTACCGCCGTACGGATCGATCCGGTCAGGTGATTGTACTTTTTGCGTTTGTCTTTGGATGTCAGTACATCGCTTAACCGGCGAGAGGTGTTGCTGAGTATGGAGGCGGGAAGGGCGTCGAAGGATTCAGAATAAATCAAATAGCTGCAGGGATAACGAAACACACCGCGCTGCAAGTCGAACTCTCGCAGGGATCGCCCTTTTGTATCACGTGGACCTTGACTCTGAAACTCTTCTGCGAAATTGCTGGTACCTGAGACCGGCTCGCTGAATTGGATGCTGTCGACCATCAGCAATCCGTCAACCAATCGCTCGGACATTTGATCCAAAATCAATGCGTCTTCATCACTCAGGTAGGTTTCCGTGCGATCGTTCTTTCGATTTCTGATCGCGACCTCGTGAAGGTACTTGCGGGCACGATGATTGGTGTCCGTCAGCAGGTTGTGCATCGAAACCTGGTGCTGCAAAACCAGTAAGGCCACCAGGTCACTGTGCGGTGACAAGTAACCGGTAACATTGAACCACTCGGAAAGGTCGTCGACGTTGCCGTTGCCCGATGTGCCGCCCTCGTGCACCGTATCGGTCGAATCGACCATCAAATTCCCCAGGTGTTGCTGTTGCCCGTGTTTTCCGGTCACAAACCAGCCCGCCCATCGCGTCCGCAGTGGCCCATCGGCTTTCGGCCAAATCGAATCAGGCGGGTAGGCTCGATGCCCGTCGGAACTGGTGAACACCGATTGCATCAACAATCCGGGAACACGACCGGTATCGGTAGAGGCGTGGCAAAACAAACAACGCTCGGTTCGACGCTGAAGTCGGGTCGGTGTGTCCCGCTCGTTTTGCTCAATCGTATAAAAAACCGTTCCCAGCATCGGGTCGGTCGACGAAATCTCAATCAATTCCCCATCGGGTATCCAAGCGACATAGGTTTCGTCATTGAAATAAATCGCCCGTGGATTCGACGGAGAAATCAAGTGTCGCTGCATGCTTGTTTTTGCGAAAACAAGTGTTTGCGACGACACGGGAATCTCCAGCTCTTTCAGCAGCGCCACCAAGTATCCGTATTTTGAGTCTTTGTCCAGAACGACGTCCCCGGAATCGACGCTGTGGCGCAACGTGGCAACTGGATCATGGGGAGCAGTACTGGAATAGTTGATCGGTGGGACATCGAACGGCAATTGCGCGCTGGCGACCGAGGCTGTCAACGCTGCGATAATGAAACCAATGGATCGGTGCATTAGATTGCCACTACGACAGTGCCATTGTCACCAAGACGCTGGAATCGACTTGTGATTCGAGCGAATGTGGTTCGCCTGCAGCCAAATGAAGCAGTTGACCAGCGGACAATCGCGTGGTTTCACCCATCGCCGTGAACTCGATTTCACCTTCGATACACTGCACGGTGATTTCGCCGGGCGCCTTGTGCTGCGGAATTTGTTTCCCCGCGGGCATCACCAAGCGGACAAGCTTCATCTGCTGCGTATTCAACAGCGTTTGTGTTTTTGATTGCGCGAACGCATTACCCAGTGGTTGCACGTCGATCACACCGCCGGGATTCGCTTCTTGCGTTGACATGATGTCCTTTTGAAAAAAACAAAGTTCGCAAATAGAGCAATTTTAGTTTTCTCGTAGGCCAGGACCTGTCCTGGCGCAGCTGTGCCAGGACAGGTCCTGGCCAACGATTGATCCCACGTATTAAGTAAAAATGCTCTAGTTCCAACAGCTCTCATTCTAACTCAGGACACACGTCCAGTCACGGACATCAAGTCCAGTCCTTGCATGCCTTTTGTAGACGAACCTTCACAAACCTAAATTCGTTGATGAGTCGTAGCGACGTCATCGCTGTTCATTCCAAATTGCCAACGGAAAATCGTCCGAATCGGTTGCATCGATTTGGAATCCCCATTTGCCGGTGGACTGGGTGATTTTCAACAACATCTCGTGCCGACCGGCGGCGAGTTGCACGTCGAACGTACGTTGATTTTGACTCAGTTGTCGCGCCTTGGCGTTCTCAAACACCACATCCGCGTCGATCCAAACCTTCGCTGCATCATCACTGGCTAATCGGAATCGAACGGTTTGTGCCTGCTGGAGCGTCAAGATCGTATGGGCATAGGCAACCGCACGATCTCGTTCCGCAACATTTTGAACAAGGTCCACATAATCGCCAATCGCTTGATCGGTTTGCAGGACGGGGCTGCCTTGGAAATGGTTCGCACCGATCGGTAGCGCCTCTTCGACATCGAACGTCTGATCCAACTGTTGCTGCACCCAGGCTTCCGGAGGCGTTGCATAGGGACCGTAGAGTCGAAAACTTTGTTGACCGGTAACCCAGAGGACGAAGGTTTCGCGTTGTTTTATCGTAAACGCCTCATTCGCATCGGCGTATTGGCTAGCGAGACGCCGCAACCAATCTCCAGTGTGCGCACCAGCGGACTCGGACCGTCCCCTACCAGCCTCAGCAAACAGGTCGCGAACATTCTGAAGTGACTCGTATGTACTGACATCCATTTGTAGCGTTAGATCGACGATTTGATCCGGGTAATCGTGCACACCGAGCGCGCGGACGAATGTTTTACGAACTGAATTGTCCGAGACGTCCGCCAGCCGTAGGCCGACTAACGACGACTCGATCGATTCGCGTTGCCCGCCGCTGGATGCCGACAGGGCCAGAAGTGTCGAAATCGAACGCCGAGATTCGGCGACCTCGTCATCGGATGTTGCAAATGGACCGACCGGCGGATGCTCGGCCGCTTCGTTCACCGCCTGTAGTGCCCGTTGAGCCGGCTGAAGCGCAAGATGCGGTTTGCCGACGTCTCGCATTAAACCGGCGTGCGCCGCGTGACTGCGCGCCAGCGATAAAAAGTCTCGCCGCGGATGATCGGTCGTCGCAATACGATCTTGGGCTTTATCCACATTCGCCAACACGACCGCGACCGCCGGCGCCGGCTCGCTATACCAATGTTCGTAAATAAACCATTCAAACGTGACCAACGAGATCATTGCCGTCACGACCTGGACCGGAACCCACCAACGCCGCTGCACCGCGACGATCGCGACCAATGCGGCAGCGATAAAGACGGCGGGAACGAGCCATCGATCAATGTAACCGGATCCGACGAGAGCGGCGGACGTCACGTTCGAACCGACCAGAAACAACAAGCAAATCAGCGAGATGGTAAAGCAGGCGTAACTGATCAAGCCGCTCACGACCGCAGCCTCGCGACGAAGCCGTCCGGCGACCATCGTTTGTGCGAGCCCGATGAATCCAAAGAATATCAAACAGACGATGGCGCCCACGATCGTGCCAGTCATGGTACCGGCGACCAAATCACCATCGATCTTTTGCGTTAGCAGCGTCGGCCACTGCGACACATCGACACCTTGCAGCGTCGGATACGCATCCAGAATCATACGACGCGCTTGTTCGTCATCATCGCCCGCTAACAACGCTAGCGC
>JABDKS010000985.1 GCA_013002105.1 Pirellulaceae bacterium
AACCTGATCGATCGTTTCGTCGATGCTTGCATTTGCGTCTTCGTCGACCGTGTCGCCCCACGCGTTGGAATCATCGTGGCCGGGCGCGGCATCCATTTCCATCGTGGATCCCAAGTGGAACGATTCGTCATCGTCCATGGGAGTCGACTCGGTGGATGATTCGCTGGGAACGCTTTCGATTTCTCCAATCGCTTGATCGACGTTGTGTTCGATGTCGGCGATGGCTTCGTCTACGGCAACTTCTGGAGCTTCGTCGTTCCACTGCGGCGCGTCGCTGTTTTCAGTCGCATTGTCAATGTCATCGACATCGCTCTCGACATCGTCTTGATAAGCAGCAAGTTCGGACTCGCCGGCATCAAACGCTGACAAGTGACTGGAGTTTTCGACCGACTGCTCCGATTCGCGACGCCATAGGTTGTCGTTGACATCATCGCCATCGCTGTCCTGGGCCGCTGCGACTTGCTCTTCGAGCACGGAACTCACGTCCGACGATTCGTCGGCCTCTGACTCGGCCGCCGGCGAATCCCATTGGTCGTTCTGCGTTGCGTCTTGACGATCAGCGTCAGCCTCCGCAACTGATTCGTCAACGCTTTCGGCGTGAACATTTTCGGCGTCAACGACAGATGGGCCGGCCGCGTTTTCGTCGTCGGCGAACGTCGGTTCCGATGGGGACGAAGTGGATTCGTAGGTCGGCCACGCATCGTTGACATCGTCGGTTTCGGCCGAATCGGCCGTTGCGTCCAATTCTTGATCGGCCGTTGCGTCCAACGATTCACTGGAGCGTTCGTCGGTGGCGGGTTCGCTGATAGATGGTGTGCCGGCGGTCAGTGCACCGAGTACTCCGACGGCGGCACCCAGAGCGGCCGCTCCTGTATCCGTGGTATCCGTAGTATCCGATGATGACTCGGTGACTTCGTCATCCGCCTCGATATTATTAACGCGAGCGAGCGTTTCGTTGTACTCACGCTGCATCTGTTCAAGGCGTTCATTTGCCTCGTTCAGTTCCACCCGCAATTCTTCCCAGGCCTCGTTCGTTGGCCGTGATTGGACTTCGGCCTGTACCTCGTCGCGCTCGTTGCGAACTTCGGTAATCTCGGATGTCAGCGTTTCATTGGCGGCCCGCAGTTCGCTCAGTTCGGCATTGGCCTTTTCCAGGTCGGCCGTCAGTTGTTCGACGGTCTGACGCAGTGACTCGGATTCGCTGTCCAGATCTCCGCGAGCTTGATCGCGTTCTGTGGTGGTTTGATCCACCAACAATTCCAACTGACGAATCGACGCACAAGCCCCCTCGTAGTCCTCGCGAAGCTGAGACGTCTCGGCGGTTGCTTCGGAAACGCGAGCTTGCAATTCGTCGATTTGCTGTCGCAGTTGATTCGCGACTTCTTCGCCTTGTGCGACGCGGTCCTGCTGGCTGGAAGCGTCGGTCTGAAATTGCTCCAGTTGTTCTGTAAGTCCTTCGACCCGTTGTTCGGCTTCACGTCGCTTGGCTTCGCTTTCGGCACGAGCATCGATGGCTTCGTCGCGGGCTGTTTCCAGTTCCTGGAGCAACTGTCGGTGTTGTTCCAGGTGCGAATCATCTTGCGTTTGCAACGTCCGCTGTTGTGCAGTCAAGCGTTCCAGTTGATCGTTCAGCAGCGAAAACTGTTCTCGCATACGCTGCACGGCCTGTGTCGCATTCTCCGCCTGCAATTGCGACTGTTCCAACTGACTTGCAGCCTGCTGGATTTGGTTGCGATACTCGCTCTCCATGCTCTGGATCTGGCTTTGACGTTCGTCCAGCAGCTCTTGGTGAACGCGTCGCTCCTCGCGTAGTCTCGCCAGTTCTTCTTTTCTGGCAACAAATTCTTTTTGAATCTGCATCGCCGCAACTTCCTGCGACCTCAGATGCGATTCACGCTGGTGCAACTGGTCGGCTCGTGTCCACAATTCGGCTTCCCGCGTACGCAGATCGGTTTCACGCTCGATGCAGCGATTCTCGCGCAGGTCGACTTCACTTTGTCGCAAACGCCACTGCGCCGATTCACGCTGTAATCGTGCACTCCACGCTTGTTGTTCGACAGGGTCGGGCGTTGTGGGCAGGTGCGATTGCGGGTTCGCAGCGGCGGATAGGTAGTCCATCGCGTTGTTCATGCTGCCGGGCATCATGGATCCCAGGTCGTCGATTGACGCTGGATCGACACCCGAAATCAGCTCGAACCGGTATGCTCCGATTCGCATCACGTCGCCGATCTGCAAACAGGTTTCAGTGACCCGGTTGTTGTTGACTTCCAAGGGAACCGAATAGGCTCGCACCAAAACGCGATTGGCATCGCGAATCAAGACGGCATGCATCGGTCGCAAAGTGGAATCGTTTAATCGAATCGAACAGCCGTCGGCGCTTCCGAACGTGTATCGGTTGCCCGTCAATCGAAGCCGTCGAACGGGAACGCCGGGCCGGATCACGCGAAATTCGACCGCGTCGATTTTCGGCCCCGCGAGAGTTTGCGAACGATCCGATCCATGCGTTGGGGCGCGGTGCGCGTCGGATCGCGCTGGATCAGTCACGTGGACGGGACTTTCGACCATCGAACTAGTGACGTCATAGGGAGTCGATCCGGTCGGTGGATCCGTGTTCATCGGAGTCGATTCGAAATCCGAAGCCGGCGTTCCATTGGTGTGATCTGTACTCACCGTCGGTGTCCTTCCATGGCAAACGAAACAGCGACCAAGGTGTCGATTTGGACGTCGTGTCCAACTGGCCGGCGATTCGCTTCGGTTTGTTGAGTCAACGGACGGACCTTTCGAGCCCTCTCCGGTGACTGATTCAGCTTTGCAATCAAAGTCCACGAAGCCGCTGTTGGCCAGCGCGGACTCTACCCACTTCTTTCTTTCGGATTCCAGGCTCCAGGCTGTGAGAGAAACTGAATCGGTTGTTCTGCTTTTGCCGAGCTTGTGTGAACCACACCACCCGTCGGGGTGGTGAGCGTGTGATCAAAGAAGGCACATCTGCGAAACTGTCCGCCTCGAGGTCCTGAATTGGTCGTCGGAAGTGGGCATTAAAATCGCTTCAATCGGTAGTTTCTGACCCCATTGAGGACCGAAGGTCAAAATTCGCGACCCTGGGAGGGGGAATTTCCAGCCTCTGTCCCTATGATTGGGCCGGAACGAGACCAAGAACTGTGATCGGACCTGTTACGGAGGAGGCAAACCAGAGTTTGCCGGGCTTCGTACGGATTCATGTCGGATGCTGAATTCCACCTAAGAAAACTGAGTTGAGGACGTTCCTAAGTCGGAACCTTGCTCTTTAGGTCGGCGTCTGGGTTATGGCGGCATGGTCAGTTCGGTTCAGTGTTTAGCCGCGATTAATCGAGGTGAACCTACTTTTCTAACTGAGGTGATGTGATGTCCCGTCCAGAGGCAATCAAGAAACTGAGAGAAACGCTCGTGCGTCGTCGTGATGCGATCCGCCGCGCGCTCCAGGGTGACCTCAGCCTGCTACGCGAACTGCACCAGGAAAAGACGGGGGATGTTCTGGATGCTGCGGCTGATACCGTCCAAGACGAATTGAACAGTCAGTTGATCGAAGTCGAAGCGCGTGAGTTGAACGCGATCGAGGAAGCGATCATTCGTATGGATCATGGCACCTACGGAACATGTGACGGTTGTGGGAAATCGATTCCCATTTCCCGATTGAGGGCGGTGCCCTACGCGACCCATTGCATCGAGTGTCGACGCAAGTCCGAGCGGAGCGGGAAAACAGGCAGCGGAGTGTCGTGGAACCGCGTTTATGACGACGTCAACGCGAACACCCTGTAGACGCTGGACTGCCGTTGGCAGACTTTGTGTATCGCAGCAGTTGTGATCGCTGAGTTCTCCCTAGCGAACGAAACCAACATGAACGACCGGACGATTGTCCGGTCGTTTTTTGATGCGCCAGCATTGATGGTTCTGACTGATGCTGCGCCCAAGTACCCCGACACCATGTCGCGGAAAGCTGCACTGTCAAAAGGTCGATGCGTAGAATGCAAAGCTCTCCTATCCATGGTTTACTCCCTGCCGTTGAATCTCCCAATCTTTATGACCTCTCTCTCCCTTTCCAGACTTGTCGCACTGTTGTGCGTGGCTGTTGGCACGACCACCACGTGCACGCAGGTCGTTGCACAAGTGAGTCCGTCGCAAGTGTCTGGCTCGCAACTCGCGGCCGACGAAGTTGCTGATGTGAATTCGTCCAATCGCGTCGGCGACGACGGGCAAGCCATCAGTGTCCGACGGCCATCGTTTGAAGTCAGTCGCGATCGGATTCCCCAAAGCCCTGTCGCCCGACCTGACCTGAGTCGAGATCAATTGTTCGAGCAGTTGGCAGTAGAATCCGCCAGCTACGATCGTTTGGGAAAACTGGTCCGTCGTGTATCCCAGTTGGTCAAACCCAGTGTGATTCACATCGAAGCCCATAAAACGGAAACCAAAGGCGGTCATCAAGAGTCCTACGATGAAGCCGGCAGCGGTATCGTGATTCGCACGGGCAATGAGACTTGGGTGCTGACCAATCGCCACGTGATTCTGGGTGCCAAGCCCGCGGAGATCCTGCTGCGGACCAGCGACGGTCGAGATTTTCATCCCACGCGAATTTTGGATGATCCCAACACGGACGTCGCCGTGATGAAGGTCAATATTGAAAATTTGCCACCCGCCCGCATGGGTAACAGTTCGACCACGCAGATTGGAGACTTTGTTGTAGCGATCGGCAGCCCGTTCGGTTTGAGTCACAGTGTGACCTTTGGCATCCTGAGCGCTAAAGGTCGTCGCGACTTGTCTTTGGGCGAACAACGCATCGAGCTACAAGATTTCTTTCAGACCGACGCGGCCATCAATCCAGGCAACAGTGGCGGTCCGCTGTTGAACCTGCGTGGCGAAGTCGTAGCACTGAACACAGCGATCGCAAGCAGCAGTGGTGGTAGTGAAGGAATCGGATTCGCTATTCCCATCAATATGGCCATGAC
>JABDKS010000986.1 GCA_013002105.1 Pirellulaceae bacterium
ACGACGGTCGTTACGTCTTCTTCGCCCAGGCGAGTATGTCCATGAAACGACATTCGAACCTGCGCGTGTGGGTATCCGATCACGGCCGACGCGATCGCCGGAGGTCGGTAAACCTGATCGTCAAAACGGGTCGCCTTGGCGTACACGGTTTGTGCGGACTGTCCGCCCATCAGGTAGTTGGCCGCGTCAAACCAGTGGACACCAAAATCAAACAAAATCAGATGATGGACGTTCTCAAACGCTTCATTCCCTGCGATCCAAGTTTGATCCCATTGCAAGTTGAAATCGATGGAGGTCACTTCACCGATCAGACCGCTTGCGATGGCGCTGCGCATGTAGGCGAAATGGGGTGCCCAGCGGCCGTTTTGGTTGACGGCCAGTTTGATGTTGTTTGTTCGAGCCAATTGCATCAGGGATTCGCCGTCGTCCAAATTTAATACGAACGGTTTTTGGCTCAGCACATGTTTTCCGGCCACGATCGCGTCTCGCAAAATCGGCAAACGGTCCATCGGGTGCGGCGTGACATCAACGACCTCGATGTCGTCTCGCGACAAGAGTTGTCGGTAGTCGCCGTAAACGTCGGCGTCGGGGTAGAACTCGTCACGTCTTTTTTCGGCATCCGCCAGTGTGCGACTAGCGATCGCGGCAACGTCGTAGCCACACGTGCGGTAATTCTTGAGATGAAACTCACTGATTCCGCCGGCTCCGATCAGACCAATTTTGGGGCAGTATGATTTCGGCTTCGGTACGCCGTAGTCGACGTTGGGCGGCGTGATCGTGTGCACCAGCTTTGTCGGGCTCAGACCGTAGTCGTCGTTTTCAGGCATGGTCTGTCATCCCAAGTCCGTCGTTTCAGGGCAGGTTCTTTGCGCCCGTCCGCTGTGTCATGCCCTGCTTGCGGGGGCCATGCCGACACCGTGTTTGCGAACGATTCGCACTGACGCAACAGTCTAAGAGATCGTGCTGGTAAAGTGGCTACGTCGCGTTGTGATCGACGCCTTTCGCCAATTCATTGCCGGACTGCCCTATGTTGCGACTTTGTTTTATCGCCTCTGCCATTTTGTTTGCCACATCATTGTGTGGCCAGTTATACGCACAAACCAACCCATTGGCCTATTTGGATCATTATGCCGACGCGTATTACCCGGGTACCGATTTCCCAAAACTAACCACGCCTCAATGGATCGGCGAGGAAGGCGTTGACGCCGTCGTCACGCTGGGTATCGATGACATGCGTGACACGGCCAAGTACGAAGCGTTTCTGCGACGGATTTTGGACCGATTGAAACAAATCGATGGTCGGGCGGCGGTCAGTATCATGACTTGCAAGATCGACCCGACCGATCCGCAATTGCAAGATTGGTTGGCCGAGGGTCTATCGTTGGAAACGCACACAATCGCGCATCCTTGCCCCTGTCTGCAAGGCGGCGACTTTGCAAAAGCCAAAGCGACCTACGATGAATGTGTCGACATGATGTATGCGGTTCCCGGCAACCATCCGGTCGCGTTCCGATTCCCTTGCATGGATTCCAAAAACACGCCCAGTCCGCGCGCGTTTGCCGAAATCATTAACAAGACGACTGGCAATGGCAACTTTTTGCAAGCCAGCACGTCAGTGGTCAATGTTTTCAAATCCAACGATCCGCAATTGCCCCAAAAACTGACGCTCAACGCGGATGGCAGCGAACGGTTCGAACGCTACATCCCTTTTGAGTCATTCGTCAACAAGATCGAGAATTACCCCTACCCCTACGTGATCGATCGACTGTGCTGGGAGTTCCCATGCACGATTCCGGACGATTGGCAGGCCCAGAACATCCAACAACCGAATAATCCGCGTACCGTCGATGATATGGTGGCTGCGATCGACGCGACCGTGATCAAACAGGGAATCGCTAACATCATTTTTCATCCACATAACTGGATCCGAAATGACCAGATGGTCGCGGTGATCGATCGCGTGCAAGAACACCATGGCCGGCGTGTCAAATTTTTGACTTTCAAAGAATGCGTGCAGCGGATCAACGACAATCTGCTGCTCGGGCAGCCGATCCGCGCCGCCGACGGGGGCGACAACGGCGTGCGAATCGTCGATCTGAATCAGGATGGTTTTCTGGACGTGATGATCGGCAATGAAAACCTGAAAGTGGCTCGGATTTGGCAACCAGCTACTAAGACTTGGCATGACATGCCACACGACGTGCAATTCACGCGCCCGAGCGAATCCGGCCGCATCGACTTGGGAGTTCGGTTTGGCCAGTTGTCGCCTGACAGGATCGGGCTGCTGGTCAACAACGAAAAGGATCAGGCGATTTACCAGTACACGCCTGATGAATTCGTTCGCACGTCGCTA
>JABDKS010001052.1 GCA_013002105.1 Pirellulaceae bacterium
TCACCACCGCGCTCACCACCGCGCTCACCGCCGCGTTCACCACCGCGAGGTCCACCGAATCCACCCCGCTCGCCTTCACGCGGAGGTTGGGCAAAGGCACTGCTGGCCAAGACCGCAGCTAACATCGAGGCTGCAAAAAGCGAAGAACGAATGTGTGGCATTGCTGTAAGCTCCGAACGAATTTTAAGTAGAGTGCGGCCGACTGCGGTCAGATGGTGCAGTGACCTTGATAGAACTGAATCTACTGTAAATAACTCCGTCCGAGGGCCTTAGTTTCGGATTTTTTGCGGATCCTCAGTAGGGCACGATGTCAATGCGAGATCATCGTCAATGCCAGAACATCAACCTGCCCATCGATCCGAGCGAGCTATTTCGTGAAGACAGCCAGTGCGCCGCCGATCAGCCAATCGTCTTCGCGTCGTCCTTCGGTGGTCATCATGTACCGACCGAATCCGGAAAGACGCAACTGGGGAGTCCACCAGAAATGGGCACCCGTTTCTGGATAGATCGCTGCCAATAGTCCTGAGAATCGTTCGCGGTCTTCGCCCCGTTCGTCGATGAACCCATCGTCGTCGTTGTCAATCCAGTCATCCTCTGCCGGCACAATCTCCTTCGCGTACCCCGCGTAGAATCCTGCCCCAACAAAAGGTGCCAGCCGTGTCGGCGATTGCACGCGAACTCCCATGTCGGTTCCGGTGAACCAATCATCTCCGTCAGTCATCAGCATCAACGAAGCACGCGAAGTCAGAAAGGAAGTTGCATAGAATTCCTTGCCAATATCAATGCCGGCAAGTTCACTATCGGCTTCGGGACGAACGGTAACGCCGCCGGAGAAGTACGCACCTGTCGCACCGGAGACGAATCTCGCATCGGCAGCTTGTTTGATTTTGCCCGCGATATCGGTCTTGTCGGCTCCGTCCTCGTACTTCATCGCATAATCCGGGTCATCCATCGCCCACCGTGACTTCAACATCCCGGTTGGCAGCGCGCAGCCGCTCGCGGCAACGCTGAACAGCGCGACGAAACTGACCAGGATCGTTTTCATTACTAGCGGCCTTTGGATGACTTGCTCGAACGACTGTCCGTACGAAAGTCTTCAGGCCGCTAGCAAGTTCAATCCTGCTGGTGGCCCCCAACACGAATCACAAGTAGGCAACTGGGCAAACTGCGTGTCGTAGCGAAGCCACCGAGGTTCACTTTGCGTTGAGTTTTCGCTTTGACTGGACTTGGATGCTGAGTCATCCGATAACGGCCGATGCGCGGGTTCCGTAATTGGTACCATCACCGACCGATATGAAGTCAAATCGACTATGGCTGAGAAAGAATACGATAGCGTTCGTCGCTACGTTGACATGTGGGCGATGCCCGGCATGCATCCCAGCAATGTCGAATTTCTGCAGAAGCTGAAAACCGCCGACACGAACCATTTCAACACACACATGGATTGCGTCGGTTCGGTCTCGGAGCTGAACAACGAATCGGGCGACTGGGAAAAGACGCATTTAGTTGGGGTCCGAACCGACATTTGGAAACCCGACGACGAAGAGCTCGAATCGGCCGTCTGTGCGATGAAATCGCGGCGGCGCAAAGAGCTAAAGAAAGGGATCAAACGGTCGGGTCGATTGAATCAAAAGCAGTCGGACCGTCTGGAAGAAGCGATGGCCGACGACGAAGTGATGAACCTGAAGTGTGACGAGATCGAAACACGTCGTCTGGTACTTAAATTATTCAAAACAACGAGCTCGCGGACACGTTGGGTCGGGACGATCGAAGAAGTCACGGCCACCGAGGTCCACAATTCAATCGGCTCGAAGCGAACGCTGATCACGATGGCCGTGAACATGCCGCGAACCAGCTTTGTGACTTATGTTCAGCAAAATCACCGCACGTTTCGTATTCCGGCGGTCTACACGTTCGCATTTTATGACCAGGAGCAACTTTGGAATGCGATGATCAAACGCCAGTGGCTTTCGGTCGGCGCTGACTTTGACTTGGAAGTCAACGGGGAAACGATCGGCGAAGTTGATGGGCGGCTGCTCAGTTTCGGCTACGACAGCTACGTGGAAATCGACCCGCATCCACTGGCCGAAAATACGCAGTTCGTCGATTTGCTGACGATGTTCGCCAGCACCGTCGGTTATCACCGCGCGATGCGGCGGAGTATTAAAAAGCGCGTTGACGCAGCACTTTGCGGAGACACGCACTGCAACATCGTGCACGACGAAGAATTACGACTGCGTCACAACGGACGAGCTGCCGCCTAAACGATCCCTTGCGGCTCACACACCGCGAATTTCTTTGACACCCTCGTCGATTGCATCGGCCAATTCGTCCACATCGGCCATGGTGTTGTACATGCCCAATGACGCACGCGTCGTCGCAGCAACACCCAGTCGTTCATGCAATACCATCGCGCAATGATGGCCATGACGTGTGAACACGCCGCGCTGGTCCAATCGAATCGCAAGATCCTCCGTGGAAACACCGTCGATCGAAAAACTGACGATCGCGCCCTTTTTGTCCAAGTCGGGTCCGTAGATCGTCAAACCATCGATGCGACTCAGGCGATCATGAATGGCAGCGACCAATCGATGTTCGTGTTTGCTGATGGCATCGAATCCCACTGAGCGTACGAAGTCGATGGCGGCGCCGAGTCCAATGATTTGCACAATGGGCATCGTCCCCGACTCAAACTTCGCAGGCGGTTGAGCCCATGTGCTGGACTCGCGGCGGACACGCGAAATCATATGGCCTCCATACAAGAACGGATCCATCGCTTCGAGCAACTCGGCTCGGCCGTACAACACACCCACGCCGGTCGGTCCGTACAGTTTGTGGCCGGAGAAAGTTAGAAAGTCGATATTTTGCTTCGCTACGTCGCTGACCATGTGCGGAACACTTTGGGCGGCGTCGACTAACACAACGGCCCCGCATTGATGCGCTCGTTGGCAAATTTGATCGACAGGATTCAACGTTCCCAGCACGTTGGACATACTGCAAATCGCGACGATCGCCGTTTTGTCGTTGATGATCGAATCCAACTGCGATGGATCCAACTGCCCGTCATCGGTAATCGGCCAAATTCGCAAAGTGGCATTTCGCTCTTTCGCGAGTATCTGCCAGGGCACAAAATTCGCGTGGTGCTCCATCTCCGTGATCACAATCTCGTCACCGCTTTGGACAAACTTGTGTCCCCACGATCTGGCGACCATGTTGATCGACATTGTCGTTCCGGAGGTGAAAACGATTTCGTCTGTTCGCTCGGCACCGATCAAACTCGCCACATGGGCGCGCGTCGACTCGATCTCGTCGTCCACTCGTTGACCAAAATAGTAACGGCCGCGAAAGGCGTTGGCGTAATACTGCTGTTCGACCTCACATTGCTTGTCGATGACAAATTGCGGCTTTTGCGCCGACGCTCCACTGTCCAAAAACACCGGCCGCTGACCACTTGGTAGCGGTCGCATTAGTATCGGAAACTCACGAGCGATGTTTTCGATACTGCGAGTTATCATCGGTCTGTCGTTTGCGACCGCGGTTGCCGGGATTGGTGTTGCGGTCGTCCCCATCGATTCAGCCGCAAAGTCGCGAATCGTCTTGACCATCGAATAAAGACCGTTCTTACGCTGGGGCGTGATCAGCCGCGACAGTCCCAGTG
>JABDKS010001068.1 GCA_013002105.1 Pirellulaceae bacterium
ACACCACCGAGCAGGATGCCACGACCCATTTGCGGTTTCTCAAGGTACTTGGCACCTTGCTGGATACTCATACGCCCCGCCACTTCACTCATCGGCGTCAACAATGGCAATCGGCCCCGTTCATCACGAAGCGTTTCATAGGCCAAACAAGACGCACCACTTTGCAACATCGCCTCGGTCAACGTGCGGCTGGCGGCAAAATGAAAGTAGGTAAAGAGCGTTTGATTTGGTCGAATCAAACCATATTCGGATTCCTGCGGTTCTTTGACTTTGACAATTAAGTCCGCTTGATCGAAGACATCCGCAGCCGATGCCGCCATCTCCGCGCCAGCACGTAAGTAATCATGGTCGGGCAATCCGGAACCCAAGCCGGCACCCGCCTGCACAATCACCTTGTGACCGTTGTCGACCAACAGTTCGACTCCCACGGGCAACATTGCCACGCGGTACTCATCGGTCTTGCATTCGGTCGGGACACCAATGATCATCGCAGCCACCCTCAAGAAAACGAAGACAATAAACCGTCAAACACTTTGTACGCATTCATTTTAGTGAATGACTCATTCATCCGATGCGGGGTCGACCACTTCACCAACCGAGGCCGTTAGCTTTGCATCGGTCGCGCCTCGCGGGCCATCGCGTTCAAGGTCGCTCGTAGCGGCGTGGCGATCTGCTCCAACAATGGATCAGGCTGACCACGGGGTGCTTTTTCCGCGGGAACTTCGATAGCTTCGCCAAAATCGATCACGCACTTCAATCGAACCTCACGATTCGGCTTGCCCAACAGCATCTCCTGAATCCGCTGAATGGTTTCCACGACGCGAGTGTCGGTTACATCGTCGGATTCCAGGTAACGATTGGGATATGCCAGCAGGCTCAACGCCAACTCGGCCGAATCCGCGTCATGCCGCAATTGTTCTCGCTCTTGCGATCCGTCGGACAACGCAAAGTATCGCAGCACCAGTTGCGATCGAATGACGCGCAAGCGATCACCATGGGCGTCCTCGTCGGGCGGGTTCAGTTTCAATCGCGCCTCGATTTTGTGAATCAAATGCTTTACAAGCGTCATGCGTCGTTGCTCGACATCGCCGGACGACGTCGCACCCAAGTGCTCCACTTCGGACAGTGCCAGCATCGCATTGGAAATCCGCAATGTCCGTTGCACGAGACTGATCTTGGCCACTTTCTGCCAGCCGAACATGCGTTCCAATTGACTCAACTGTTGGTCGGCCCAATCGCTCGGGTCATCGACACACAGGTATTTGATCGCGACGGGATGCACCACCACGTTTCCGCCGCCTTTCTTGGCCCGTCGTCGGGCGGCGGTTCGCGCCATAAAACTGACGCCGTCCAAAAGAGGTCGGAGCCAATCATTGGTGCGATAAGTCATCCCTTCTGCGAACAGGATCAACGGACGCTCGGCCGCCACGATGATTTCGATCCCCGTTTCCAATGATTTCCGATCGGTGCCTTCGCGGTTCAAGCTAAAGGCACCGCACTTTCGCATCGCAAACGTGTCAAACCAGCCGGTATTGAACAAGTGCCAGGACGCCATCGCGTAGAAATTCAAACGTGACTGGCGGGCTGGCCACACCATGATCAACGGGTCGGCGTAGCGGCAATGATTCGGTGCCAAAACGACTCCATCGCCACGTTGCGTCGACTGGATCAATCGATCCAAGTTTCGAACGTCATGTTCGTAAACACCCTCTTTGACGCGCAAGTATCGATCCACCAAACGTAGTCGTTGGATAAACCACGGCCACACCGTGCCGGGATCACGCTGCACAAATTCATAGGGGCGATCAAAAACGACGGTCATTTCGATTGCTTCCTTGCCAACGTGTGATGCACACTCACATGCGAGAGACGGTTTCGACCAGACGACGTGGTGATCAAGCTGTGGCCCGAGCCAAAAAGAAACTGATGGCCGCAACAACGATCACGAGCGCCACGATCAACGCACCCAATAACATCGGATCGATTGCTTTTTTAGCGGGGCGATTCGAGACGCCACTGCGTTGACGTCGATCATCGTACACATCGGACTCTCCGGCTATATGGACACTGGACCGGCCAGCCGTTGTCATTGGATGTTTGGAACTGGATGCAAACGACGTCTGTTCGTCTCGCGCCGCGGGCCGGCCGATCGCTTGCTGCGTCAATTCCGCCTCCATGTCCAGTTGGCTTTCAGCCGCCACATCGAATTCGATCGGGCGGCGATGAATGTCTACCAACCGTCCGCTATCACTTGCGCTGATGCCTTTGCCGCGAACCACCTTGGAACGACTGCTTGCCAGCGTGTTGTCATTTTCGCTCGACAGCGTGTCACCCTGTATCGCCGACAGGTGGCTACTGTCATCCAGCGAAATAGACGACGACCCGTCATCATCAAAATCTGGCGCCGCCCCCAAGCCCGCTGTGACACGTTGTCCTTTGGGTACCGCCGCGACGAATTTTTCTAATACCGTCGCAACATCGGTTGCCGTTTGATATCGGTACGCCGGATCCTTTTGAATCATCTTGACGCAGATGCCTTCCAATTCGCCGGGGACATCAGGGCGTAATTGACGAATCGGCGTCGGCATCTCCGTTTGGTGTTTGGCGATACGCTGCGCAAGCGTCCCGTCGCTGAACGGAGGTTTGCCGGTCAACAAAAAATACAGCGTACATCCCAGCCCATAAATGTCAGCACGTAAGTCAACCGTGTGACTGTTGAGTGCCTGTTCAGGAGCCAAGTAGTCGGCGGTACCAAGCACATTTTCATTGTTCGCAACCGTCAGCGATTCTTCGTCGCCGGCAGCGACCAACGCGAGTCCCATATCCAGCAACCGGACGACGCCGTTTTGGTCGATCAGCAAATTGGCCGGTTTGACATCGCGATGCACAACACCTTTTTCGTGGGCGTGCGCCAACCCGCGGGCGCTCTGTGCGATCAGATCCGCCGCTGTCGATGGATCAATCGCTCCATCACGTTTGACCAAAACCTGCAAATCAATTCCATCGACGTATTCCATCACGATGTAATGAACATCGCCCTCGTTGTCGATGTCGTAGGCCAAAACAATATTGGGATGATTCAACGAAGCGATTGCTTTGGCCTCGAGTTTGAATCGGGCCAGGTAGGACGCGTCTTTGACACGAGACTTGGGCAACACTTTGATCGCGCGGCGATCATGCAGTCCGGTGTGCTCGGCCAGATAAACACTGCTCATTCCGCCGGTACCAATGTGGCCAAGCAGCTTGTATTTGCCGAGAAAAAATCCTTTGTATTTTCCGGTCAGCAGTTTATCGATGTGCCAATCGGTAATCAGCTTCTGCTTCTTGAAATACCGCGCCAAATCCTTCGGTGATTCCGGAAGCTCACCATCATGCTTCTCGCGAATCTTCTCGACCAGTCGGTCCACCTGTGCCTGTTCGACCAGCCGGCTCTTGGAGATCAGCTGCAGGAATTTTTCGGATGTAAGCTGCTGCGACATGGGCTGCCGACCGTTACCCCATGGAGAACGAAGTGGACGTGTAAGAGGATACCAGTTGACAAGCACCGGGTTAAGTGCGTCGGGCTCACCTTGAGAGCCCATCGGCGTTACCATGATACCCGTAAGAGGCCAAAACGCCATCGAAATTACCACCTTGGTACGATTGGGCCACGCATAACGGATTGGCTCTTCGGATCGATTGTACCGTTATATCTCAGGGACTTATCTCTCGTGGACTGTCTCGGCAGGCTCCCTGGAAAACGAAAACGCGCGACGCCCCCAGCTGCACCGCGCAATCCCATTGTAAAAGTTGCGCGACAGCGATTTCGTCATGAATGACCAACCATCGAATTCTCCCTCCAATCCTCGGCCCCGCACCTCCGAGGTCGAGTCCTTCACCACCAGCGAATCGTCCGACACAAAACGGATCCTACTGGGATTGATGGCCAAATACTGGACACCCGGCGCAGTGAAGACGAGACTGGGCCAATTGATCGGGATGGAACAGTCGGCCTGCCTGCAAAAATTGTTTTTGACTCACTTGGCCGATTCGTTGTCCGATTTTGCTACCCGTCGCGTCGTTGCGGTCACGCCGATTGACAAGTTGCAGGAGGTTGCCAAGTGCGTCTCGCCTGCTTGGGATGTCGTGCCGCAGGCCGATGGTGACCTGGGACATCGGATGCAGTCTTGGTTTCGCGATGCCCTGACAGACTCTGACTACGCCATTTTGATTGGCGCCGACTGCCCCTTGTTGGATCCACAGCGACTTGGATCGGCATCCGATTTCTTGCAGCAGCATGACGTCGTCGTCGGACCGGCCGTCGACGGTGGGTACTACTTGATCGGATTACGAGGTCCGTGGGACGATCGCTACGATTCACTTTTTGATGATATCCCGTGGAGCACCGATCAGGTGCTTGCTCGTACCCTGTCGCGAGCGTCGGCAAACGATCTGTCGCTCGTGCAGTTGGCTGTCGACGAAGATATCGACACGCGTGATTCGCTACAGCGTTTGCGCCGCCTACTGAACGCAACGGCTGATACGAGCGATCGGCACCGCCAACTCGCCGCAGGTATCGACGAAATCTGGAC
>JABDKS010000022.1 GCA_013002105.1 Pirellulaceae bacterium
GGCGTGGGGCGGCTGTAGTTGAGATAGTCGTTTCGTGTTACCGCGTCTCTGAGATCGATGGTCGATATCGCCGACAATAGAGCGACCGATTCAGAAACACTGACCAGAGAAACCGATAGCTGACCACTCATCGGCTCATAGGCGGACAACTGCATGACTTCGGCATACAACACCGCGTCAGCATTAAACTGGCGAGCAAGTGCCAAGAGTTCATGTTCGTCAAAAGTGCCTTTTCGCAACGGAAGTTCGTCTTGGCAAATAGCTTGACGACAAAGAACCACCTCGAAACAGTTTTCACGCTGCAGGAACTTGGTCAATGATTCCGCAAAATGAGTTTGTTCGCGCAGGCGATGTTGGCGGTCATGAGTCATGACCACCACAACCCGTTTGGGTTTCAAATACCCACAGTGACTGGAGACGTGAAAGTTGCGTACCAGTCGCGACACCGCCACGCAGTTGCTTGCCATCGTTGCTGGTGACGGCAACGGCTGCTGTGCTGCGACGGTCGACATCCAACCGAGGCAGATGGCAAAGAGAATCCAGGCGGAGTTTCGGCCCATCAGACTACCTATTGTTGAAACTGATTTCTCGCATCAGAACGTCGTCCAGCTCTTGTCGGATCGATTGCAGCATGCGATCCGCATCGTACAACTGCCGTTTTTGTTCGGTTTCTAAGTCCGTAATTTTTTGTTGAAGCGTTCGATTTTCATTGGCGAGCGTCTCCAATTCTCCATTGGCATCCCCCATCGCCTGTTGCATTCGCTGCAGAAGGTTTTGAGCGGAACGCAACTGCTCGGTTAGCCGTCGATTTTCGACGGTCAACGTGTCACGTGATGACTTCAGCCGTGCGTTCTCGTCTTGCAATCGCAATGCATGCTCGGTTGCGGTGACCTGGGCCGATCCCAGACGTGTGCCGCCTATCACGGGACCATCTAACGGCCCCCCCGCGGCGTCACCCAGCGGCGATGAATGGGTTGTCATTCGGGAACTGACCGAGCGCGACGGCGCGGGCAGCACCGGAATCGGTCGACGCATTTCCATCGGTGGTGGATCCGTGGGATAGTCTGGACCCAACCCCGGATCGGGATAATCGACCGCTTGGGGTGGTGATCGCAAAGAATCCAGAGGCTCGGTGGCGTATTGTTGTAGCTGAACACGTTGCGGAGCTGCGGCACGTAGAGTTTCGCGAGGTGAACCGTAGTTGGCGTCCGTGATTGGCTGCCGATAGGGAGCGGATTGTTCGAATTGTTGGTAAGGCACTTGTGCAGGCGGACCCTGATACTGCTGACGCTGGTGAGCAGACGGAGCGAAATCTTCGGCAGATTGCACCCCAAACGCCCGGTTGATTCTACGTTTGACCGATTGACCAAACTTATCCAACCGTTGCAATGTGCTTGGTTTGGGTTGCGGTGGCGTGCCGTAGGGCTGTTGCGCGTACTGCTGTTGGTGGTAGCTGGGTTGATCGTAGTACCGCTGCGGGCCGGGTGCCAGCGCGCCGGTAACTTGCGCACTGGTAATTGGCGCACCGGTATTTTGGGCATCGGCAGTTTGGGGATCGACGGCGATCACGGCGACGACCATGGTGGCGATCAGGCAGCATGGAACGATTCCAGTGCGCGTCTGGATCGCAGTACGAGTCTGGGGGATTGATTGGTCAATCATGACCCCTCCGCCGCGTAGTCACACAGGATGGTTATTTGTTCGCCACAAGAACAAGTGATGACAATTGACTCGATCCGGTCGCCGTTCTTTTGAACCTTTACATCGGGCTGCGACGGGTCTTTGGCGCGTGCACCGACGCGAACCGATGTTGCTACCGGGACCGGTGACCCTGCACCATTGGCGTGGCTGCAGTTTCCTAGCGTTGTCGATTCAATCACGCTGTTTTGCATCGGATCATCTCCTGGAGTCGAAATTTTGCGGCGGCCAAAATGCGAGAAACCCGTGATTCGGACAAATCCATTGCGGCGGCGATCTCCGCCAACTTCAGTTCCTCGGTGTAGTACAAACTCAAAACGATCCGCTGTTGATCGCTCAGTTCTTGGATCGACTCGGCCAAAACTCGTGTCATTTCCTCAGATTCCAACTGGTATTCCGGGGAATCGACCGACGACCGCCAGCTGCCATGTATGACATCGGACAGGTCATTCCAATTATCGGGTTTGATAAACCGCATCGCCTCTAAGCAATCGACAATCTGATCGACGTTCAGTCCCGTGGCATCTGCCAATGCTTCGGATGTCACCGGCGGTTCGATGGACTCGTACGCTTTCTTGACGACGCCGATTTGTTTCAGGACAGCCTGAGAAACCGGCGACTGCTTTCGCAGTTCGTCGACAATAGCACCGCGGATCCGCGGGTAGGCGAAGGTGCGAAATGCAATTCCCTGATTGGCATCAAAGCTGTGCGCCGCTTCGACCAACCCGAGCACACCGGCCGAATGCAGATTTTCACGAGCCTCGTCACTGGTCACCATAAAAGTCATGGTGCTCAGGATGCGCGCGACGAAATCCACATTCTCTAGAATCAGGTTGTCCTGATTGTTGACTTGCGTAACGTGCTTGTAAGTTGTTGTTGAGGCGGTCGCCATCAATCACTCGAGTCTGCGAAGGAAACGTTCACGTCTTAGGGACGTCGAGGCTGTCGCGTTTTGTATTCGGCATCTGTCATTCGTATGATGCTGACGCCAATGGACACCACACAACCAAGGAAAACTGCCGAAGTCGACGATCGAAATAGGATGCTTAACGGATCAAACCCAAGAAACACTCCGGTGAGTGTGACTAGCGCAGCGGTCAGTAACGCAACAAACATTCCCGCAGGGAAGGAGCGTTGCGTGCGAACCCTTTCTCGCCGTGTCAGCGGTTTCGTGGCCATCAATTAGCATCCTGCTGTGTTGGAACACTCGGATCTATCGCTGGATTTCCCTGTCCATGGGGAGTCGGTGTATTGGAGGGGTGCTGTGCATCTGGATCGGTCTGCCCGCCGGGCTGTGACGGCGGCAACAAATCAAAGTCCGTGTCGGCTCCGTCGGCCGAAACGACTTCGTCGTATCGAATGATGCCGACCGAATCGATCAGCAGATCGGATGGAATTTCGCTGTAAGCGATGATGGAAAGCTCCGGTAACGATCGGAAAATCGTCCGCCGCAGTGCGTATCGAATCGACGAATCAACCAACACGGCAGCCGGCTGACTTTTCAATCGCGACGTCTCCCATTTTGCCTGTAACAGCTGAACCAATCGCTCCAGTTCATCGGGTCGCAGCACAATCGATTCAGCCGATGCATTCTGGCGGAATCGATGTTCCAACTTGGGTTCCAAAATGATGACACGGACCTTGCCCTCGATGTCGCGGAAACGATCACAGATCAGGTGACCGATATTGCCACGGATCTTTTCGGTCAACTGCACGGGGTCTTTTTGTTGGGGTCCGTACTGAACCGCAGATTCGACAATCTTTTCCAATGCGGTAATCGGGATACCTTCGCGCAGGAGATTCACCAAGACCTGGTGCAGCGTCGCAGGTCGCACAGTATCTGCTTTGATATCTTCCACCGTCGTTGGCGAGATCTTCTTGAGTCGTTCAAGCATCAGATGCAGATCCTGTCGGCTCAAGAGTTCATGTGCGTGATGACGCAAACATTCACTCAGGTGGGTGATCAGTACGGTTGGCGCGTCGACGACCGTGAATCCGAGTAATTTCGCACGACGTTGATCCGCTTCGGAAATCCACGTTGCCGGCAGATCAAAGGCCGGGTCGCGAGTTGCCTCTCCTTCAAGATCGGCATTGATGTTGCCCGGATTGATCGCAAGATAGTGGTTAACAACAAGTCGACCTTTTCCGATTTCCCGACCGCATATCAAGAACCGATATTCGTGCACATTGACTTGGAGGTTATCCCTAATTCGAACATTTGGAATCCAGAATCCGTGCTCCTGCGCCACGTCTTCGCGCAAGGTCGAGATGCGGTCGGAGATCCCTTTTCCTTTCTTGGGTTCGACCAGCGAGAGCAATCCCGCGCCGATTTCGACAACCACCCGTTCATTCTGCAGAAAGCTCTCCAGACTTTTTTCGACGGGTGTCTTTTCTTCCTCCTGCTCCTCTTGTGTCTCCGGTTCGGGCTCATTCTGCTTTGCCTCATCTTGGCGTTTGGCGTACAGCACAAACATCAGCACGCCACCGCCGATCAAAATGAACGGGATCTTTGGAAATCCGGGCGTCAGCGCCACCAAAAAGAGAATGGCCGGACCGACGTACAGCGACTTGTACCCCAGTGCGGCCTGCTGGCCGATTTCGTCGCCGAGGCTCGATTCGGACGCCGACTTGGTCACCAAAATACCGGAACTGGTGGCGATGATCAGGGCCGGAATCTGTGAAACCAGTCCATCACCGATCGTCAGGATCGAATAGACCTGCAATGCATCCATCACACCTTGGCCATCTCCGATCCCCAACATCACGCCGCCCAGAATGTTGACGACCATGATGATCAGCCCAGCGATCGCATCGCCGCGGACGTACTTACTGGCACCATCCATGGCACCGTAAAACTCCGCCTCGCGGGTCAGGTTCTCGCGACGATCCTTGGCTTCCTCATCGGTGATCGCACCTGTGTTCAGCTCGGCGTCGATCGCCATCTGCTTACCAGGCATCGCGTCCAACGTAAATCGCGCATTGACCTCCGAGATTCGTGTCGCACCTTTGGTGATCACGATGAACTGGATCGTGACCAGAATCAGGAAGATGACCACCCCGACGATCAGGTTGCCACCAACCACAAAGTCACCGAAAGTCGAAACGATCTTGCCCGCCTGGGCGTCCAACAAGATCAAACGGGTGGTGGCTACGTTCAACGACAAGCGAAAGAGCGTCAGCAGCAGCAGCAACGATGGAAAGACGGAAATGTCCAGCGGTTTCTTGGCGCCCAACGTGACCAGCAACAACATGATCGCCGAGGCAATGTTGCAGGCCAGTAACATGTCCAGCAAGAACGTCGGCAACGGGATGATCAGTACGACAAGCGTCACCAGGAACGTGGTCGACAACCACAGTTCGCTGCGCTGGAAGAATCCGAAATTGGAATCGCTAGTTTGCGACATGCTCACTCCCTTACGTGCCGGCAAAGCTTGCAACAAGCGCTTTGGCAATCAGTTGCCATCCGTCCACGAGCACGAACAACAGCAACTTGCAGGGAGTAGAAACGACCACCGGAGGCATCATCATCATTCCCAACGCCATCAAAATGGTGGAGATCACCAAGTCAATCAGCAGGAATGGGATATAGATACAAAACCCCATGATGAATGCAGTTTTTAGCTCGCTGATGATGAATGCCGGCACCATCACCTTGAGCGGAGTATCAATGCGTTGCTGGGGTGGCTCGGTGTTGGACAGATCCAAGAACAACGCCAGGTCGTCGGTTCTGGTGTTATGCATCATGAACAACTTCAATTCCGACACGGTCACCTCCCACGCATCCTCGAGTCCAAAGCTCGGAGTCGTCCCCGCTTCGGCTTGTTCGCTCGCCTCCATCAACGGCACAATCGCGTCTTGATGGATCGCTTCGAATGTGGGAGCCATGACAAATAGCGTCAGAAAGAGACTCAACCCCAACAGTACCTGGTTGGGTGGAATCTCTTGCGTGGATAATGCTCGTCGAACGAACGAGAGCACGATGATGATCCGTGTGAACGCGGTCACGCTGACCAGCGCCGCGGTGGCAAAACTGAGCGACCCAATCAGAATCGCGACCTGCAGTGGCGCAGCAAGATTGGAAAAGAATTCCGATTCTTTTCCGCTCTCCATCGCGACTTGTCCAATCAACAGCAAATCCATTTGCCATCTCCGTATACGTAGGAAGTTTCGCTTAAGCCGCGTTTTTTGATTTTTGCAGCAGAAGTGCGATCAACTTCTCGTCGATTTCCGCAGTGGATTCATCATGCACAATTGGCTCGGGTGCTCGCGCCGATCGCGACCGTGAGTCACGACGACTGGTTTCATGCAAACGGGTTTGACGGTTGGCAAGATCCGCATACGTATCGTAATCTTGGATATCATCCATTGTTTCGTCGAATGTCTGTGAAAGCACGTTGACCGAACGAATCCCAGTCGTATCGATCGCCACCAACACCCGGTTGCGATAGCCTTCGACCACATGCAACGTTGCTCCGTTTGCCAACGGCAGAACCTGTTTGACATTCAACACGGTCGCTTGGGACGTTGTGCTGACGGCGGCCGAAAACTTCGATCGTTGCCAGTGCTTTGCCAGCAGAATAAACCCAAACGCTAGCGCGAGTACAAAGATCAAATTGATACCGATCTTGGTAATGAACTCGCGGGCATCCTCCTTTTCAGCGGCCTGACTGGTGCGTTCCTTCTCGATAAAGGATCGGTTATCAGTGTCCAACGATGCGATACGATCGGTAGCCGTGGCATTGCCGTCTAGCAATCGCTGCCAATCGTCTTGCTGGCGATCATTGGTTTCATAAGTCATCTGGCGTACGGGTGCGGCAACCGGATCGACTTGCGACTGCGTACGTCGCGATGACCGCATCTCGTTGGTGGCTGCCTCGAAAACTCGCGGCGACCGCAGCGATTCTTGCGAATCGGCCTGCGAATCGCGGTTCATCAACTGAAAGACGATCCCTTCGTCACTGGAACGAACCGATGCCTCCGCGCCGCGGAACTCTTGCGCGCGCAACGAGGCATGGCAGATGACAATCGCCACGACAAAGAGCGAGCTGGGAAGGAAGATTCGATTGAGAATTCGACGCATGAATCGGTTCACTTTTTCAATGGCTTGGCCCGATGGGTGCAGGACAATCACAGACACCCGGGTACAACCATCACTTGGGGAGGAATGATCGTTCATTCAGGCCGGTTAGACCTGGTAAATTTCTTTGATGCGAATCGCGAAACGATCGTCTATCACGACGACCTCGCCGTTACCCAACGGCACACCTTGTGCAACCAGTTCCACCGGCGCACTGATCTCGCGATCCAATTCTAAAACCGCTCCTTCGGACAACTCCATCAAGTCGGCGATCGTCACATGGGTTCGACCCAGCTCCGCAGTTAGCACGACCTGAACGCCTCCGAAACGGTGCAGTTCAAATTTCCCGGCGGCCGATGTGCGATTCGGATCCAGATTCTGAAACTCTGGAGTACTACCTTTGGCCGCAGCGTTGGCCACGGATGGATCGCCAACGACGCCCGTCGGAGCTTCGACGGCTGCTGCACCTGAGGGTGCCGATGGGGCTTGTTCTTGTTCGCTCATTGATTTCCTCGCGGCTCATCATTACAAGTGTGCAGGCAACTGGTGATCTCCAATGCCTGTTGCTTGCCGACCTTGCCTGGCCAACATTGGTAAAACGGAGAATGGTTGACGCTCGCGGTTAGCGGCTCATCGATTCGCTGATCCAAAACGATTAATTCACCCACCGAGACGTTCGACAGCTTGGCCATGGATAACGTGGCGCTGCCCAATACGCTGATCACCTCAATCGGCAATTGCCCCACCTTTTGCGGTGACAGCCGGACCTGCTCGCGTGCACTTCGGCGGTCGACGGTCGAGTCCAGCAAATCGCACATCCTTTGCTTGGGCAGTAGCCAATGCAACACGGTTTTGCCGGCCTTCAAATCGATTTGAATACTCGTCTTGGTGACCAGATCCTTGCTGCGAAACAAACGCTTCTTGCGTGGATCCTTGGACAGTTCGCTTGCATTGATTGCAACCGTATCTGGCCCCATCCAGCCCTCGCTCATCGCGCTGACGAGTTGATCGATATACAACTGCACCAATGAAAGCTCAACGAGCGACAGCGGAGTATTTACTGGACCGCTGGGTCCGGTTGCTTCCGTTGTTTCCGTTGTTTCGTCCGACGCATTCGATTCAGCAGCTGGGGTCGACGTAGTACCCAACAATTCCATCACGACCGGTCGCAGTTCATCTGCCGACGCGTAACACAACGCCCGAAATCTACCCTCGAATTCGATCACGCAGCAAAGATTGTCTTTGCTCAGCGAAGCCAGTGCGGTGTCGTACGGTTCCGTACTGATCGGACCGAGCATCAGGGGTGCTGCAAAGCTGGATACCTGGCTCCAAAAATCTGAAAAGAACGACGACGATTGCGACACCCAGCTTCGAAACGAAGTCGCGGTATCGTCCAACGCTGCGATATCGCGAAAATCAAAAAGCTTGTAATCAGGACCGCTCATTGAACCTTGAAATCTTGGAACAAAACATCTTGAATTCGTTCGATGCCGTCGGTGAATAACATTTCGTTGAACTTGTCATGAATCTCACGACGCAACGTGTTGTGGCCCAATTTGCCGCGAACGTCCTCCAGTTTTTTGTCGCGTAAGTGTGCGATCAACCAGTTTCGCAGCACGACTTCCTGATCGTCGACCAATGCTTGAATCGCGATAAGTTGCGACTCGGCAATCTGCAACGAAAAATTGCAGGTCACGTAGCGCGAGTAACGTTCGTCGTTCAGATTCACGACGACTTCTTTAAACTCGACAAATGCTGGCTTGTCGTTAGGCTCGGGGATGTCCATCCGCGGGACATCCGAGACGCTGGTCGTGTTGCCGCCATTGACATTCGTGGGGAACACAAAGATCGGCACAGCGACACCGGTACCGGCGCCAAGCGCGAACACCACGCCCCAGACCAGGAGCTTGCCAATCAGACCACCCGACTTTCTCGGATCGTCTTGGTTTTCAGA
>JABDKS010000034.1 GCA_013002105.1 Pirellulaceae bacterium
GCCACACGCATTGCCCTTGGAATCGAACGCCCTTGGTCACGGCGGAACTGACATCGCCGACGGTCGTGCTGCCATTGCACCCGTACAACCAACCATCGGGGCCGAACATCAAACTGTTGGCGATCGAGTGCGTGTCTTGCAGACCAAAACCGCTGAGATGAACTTCTGGGTCGCCGTCGGGCACGTCGTCACGGTCCGCATCGGGATAGAACATCAGATAAGGCGGATTGAGAACCCAAATACCGCCGTGTCCGATGGCAACGGAGCTGACGATGTTCAATCCCGTCAACACGTCTTTGTGGCTGTCGTACCGACCATCGCCGTCGGTGTCCTCGTGAACCGTAATTTTGTCCAGTCCGGGTGTTCCCTTTGGCGGAGGATCGGGGACTTTGTCGAACACTGCACGCAGATGCTGATCGAACCGGACGACTTTCAATCCGGCTGGATATTGATATTGGCGATACTGCACCACCCACATTCGTCCGCGTGAATCCCAAGACAAGAACAACGGTTGCGATACCACCGGTTCGCTCGCGACCAGTTGAATCTCTAAGCCGTCTCGCATCCGAAATTCACCGACCGCTTTTTCAGGCGGCGTCGGCGGCGAATCGTCCGCCATCACGCCACGGCCGCCGTAGGTCTTCATGATCTGCGCGACTTTGTCATTGCCCGCTCGCGACAAATCGAGCTTGGTCATGTCTTGGGCAGTTGTCGCCGGTGCCAACATCAACATCGACCCAATGATCAAGGCCATCTTGACGAGGCAGCAGCGAGAATGGCAACGGAGCAACGCGGGCATCGAAGGGTTGGTTGGCAGGCGGAAACACGAGGTGGGAATCACCATTCTATTCGATCTCGATGCCCACTGATCCGTTGGGGCCCCCCTGATCCGACGGGGAATCCTTGGGGTCATTCGCGCCGTGGTTTCCGCCGGTCCGCTGGAAAGGATCCGAGAATTTTGGGTCGGCAATCAGCGGTTCGTCCGTCAGGGTCAATAGAAACTGATTGAGTGCAACTTTCTCGCGTTCGGGTAACGCCATACCGTTGGCGGCAAAATCATCCAAACGAGGGTCCAGGTTCGGGTGGGGTCGGACGCTCCAGTTGTAATGTTCGATGACTTGATCGAGTGTGTGAAAACGACCATCGTGCATGTAAGGAGCGGTCAGCTGGATATTTCGCAGTGAGGGAACCTTGAAACGGCCCACGTCGCCCGCGAGGTCAGAATAATCCGCCACTCCACGGTCCGCTTCGTCGCTATCACTGTCGATACCGTTGACTGCCGGTCGCAATAGATAAAAGAACGCGGATTGGTCGTGGCCCTCGTCTGGGGCCTGTTCCAAGTGACAATTCGCACATTGACCCCGACCAAAGAACTGTTCCTTACCCAGATTCTCCTGCGGAGTGAAATTGGGAAACGGGTCGGTAACATTTTCCACCGCCGCGCGACCGACATCGTATTTGGATCGGTAGGAAACGATCGCGCGGACGAATTGTGCCAATGCGCGGCCCATTCGATTCTTGGTCACAGTCCGATTGCCAAATGCTTGATCAAATAGTGGCGGATAGATCGGATCATTGGACAGTTGCACGATCAATCGATCCAGATCGTTGCCCATTTCGATCTTATTCTCAATCGGCATCAACACCTGCTGCTCAAGCGAATCCGCCCGCTCGTCCCAAAACATTCTGCCGCTACGGTAATAACGCACATTCACCAGGCTCATGGAATTGCGACGGACTCTCTGACCGTCAAACCCCACACTCGTTTTTTGGTCATCCGTGAAGGCGAATCGCTGTTGATGGCAATCGGCACAAGCGGTCTTCTGATTTGCTGACAGATACCTGTCATAGAACAGGACGCGACCAAGCGTCGCACCCGCGTTGGTAATCGGATTGGAATCCGGAGTGTTGTCGCGAAATCGAGCCGCCGAGCGGAAATGCTGTGGGAGATCCGCCGGTGCGTAGTCGTGGGGCACGGTCGGCAAGTTCAACACGCGCTCGGTGACGTTCTCAGTGACATTCACGGGGGCGTTCACGGTGACATTCACGGGGGCGGCGCCCGCTGCAGCACGGCTCGTTGGTGATTGGGCGGATCGCGATCCGGCGGCCTGATCCGCTGGGAGGCCCTGAGTCGCCAACAAGCCCCCATCGGCCCATAAGTCCCGATCCGCCAATAAGCCAGCAGCGCTGACGCAGCAAACGAGAAATATCGATCGGACAATACAGCCATTCATGACCTGCGATGCTAACTTTCGATCATGGGCTCCGCAAACGAGTATGCCTCTTTTTTTCCAATCATCGACGGGGTGAAAACACGGGCGCGTTGGGATATCCTGTCACCCACCACTTGGCCACTGGCGTGCAGCGTGCTGGGCCACTGGCGTGCACACGTTGCGTCGATTCCCATCATCGACCGGCCAATCTCCCCAACCCAGCTGCCAGATTCGACCCAACACCCTCATCTGGCTCGTATCGATACACTTCCGTCCCTTCCCAATCTCGCCACCCCCACTCTCGCACCTGGAGCGTTTCCGCAATGAACGCGGTGACCGTCGCACTGATCCTTGCAGAGTCCACCGCGTCGCGGGGAATCGCGATCGCTATCAC
>JABDKS010000040.1 GCA_013002105.1 Pirellulaceae bacterium
GCTGTGCCAGGACAGGTCCTGGCCTACGATTGATCCGACGTATTAAGTAAAAATGCTCTAAAACTCCGTAGCGCGAAATCTCATTAGCGCACGCTAGTTCACGCAGCTGACAGAAGAAGTGGGTCGGACTTGACCCATCGCAACACGTTCAGATCGTCAGAACCTACAATACGTCGGCGATAGATTCCGACCCAATGCTTCGATCTGCGTATAGGGCACACCTCTTGTTTTCACTTCCTAGAAAAAGGTCCGCAAAATGCCAACGAAACCAGTGAAACCTCTCAAAGCCGTTCGAGCAATCAAGGCCGTCAAAGCAGTTCAACCGATGAAGGCACCGCGGCCAGGTAAAGCAAATAAGCCGCAGGTCGCCGGCGTTCCCCGCAAACCCGCAAAACCGGTCAAGGCGACCAAGCCGCCAAAAGAAGCCAAAGACAAGGCGAATACCAAGTCTAAGAAGAAGTAACAGAAGCCAAGTTCCGTGCATGGCTGCAAATTCGTGTCGGTTGCCCCACGTCACCGACTCGCCGGTGATTGAGAATTCGTTCGTTTGAACCGCCTGTGCGTTTGCTAGGATTCAGTCGGTCACGTTCTCGGTCCGCCGGCGTCTCCTCGATTGAAAACAGATCGAGTCTCGAATTCATACCAATGAAGACTCATTTCGCAAGAACATGTACGATTTCTTGCCGCCCGGTGGGCTTGGCCGGGCCACGACCATTCGGTCGAGTGTCTGTCGATATCAATATCTCTGTGGGGATCATTGGGCGTTGATAATCGTGCGGCGATGTCGCTGTTGCAAATCGCTGTCGCAGGGGCCGACGCTTTATCGCAACCTGTTCCCTGCCCTATAATTGATGCGACTTTGCCTGCCCCACTGGAGCCATCACGCGAGGATGACGTTGAGCCAACAAAATTGTATCTGTGGCCAACCGCTTGAGTCAGGTTCACTCGATGGTCCGAGGACGGCTTGGACGCACGAATTTGTATTGCAAAACGATGTCGTTGCGATCCGCGACCTTGTGGCAACCGTGCAGTCAAAGATCGAAGTCTTGAAATTGACGCAGCGTGAGATTGACGGCGTGGGAATCGCCGTGGAAGAAGCCGTGGTCAACGCCATTCACTACGGAAATCTTGAATTGTCATCCGATCAGCGACATTGCACACAACATAGTTTTGACGATCGGGTCGCTGAACGAATCAAGGAAAAGCCGTTCTGCGACCGGCGGGTCAAGGTGTATGTCCAAATCTGTCAGCATGTCGCAGTTATTCGCGTTTGTGACGAAGGTCCAGGCTTTTGTGTTGCGGACCTCGCGGATCCACTCGCGTTGGAGAACTTAGAGCGGCCGGGAGGTCGAGGCATCATGCTGATGCGTGAGTTGATGGACGACGTGACGTTCAATTCAAACGGGAACGAGGTTTGCCTCGTCAAACGCAGTCGGTAGTGCATTTCGAGATTTCTTGTGGGCCAGGACGTGACCGACCGGGACGTGCCCGGCCAGGACGGGACCGACCGCGACGTTGTCAGAACAGGTCCGGCCTACAACCAATTCACATCAAGGATGAAATTGCCTGTGGCGCTCTCTGGAAATCTGGTCGGCGATCCGGTGTACTTCGGCTACACTGCCGGGCATGAATAAGCGACTGACAAGAATCAGCAAGTATCTGACCTATATTCTTCGCCACGAGCCGGGGTCCATCGGTTTGGCCTTGGACCCTGACGGGTATTTGAATATCGACGAACTGGTCAAAAATGCCAACGCCGGCGGTAAATCCATTACAGCCGAGCAGGTTCATCAAGTGGTCGCCGGTCACGAGGACCGGCTGTTTTCACTCAGCGACGATGGATCGCGCATTCGCGTGACCACGGCCCAACGAGACGACTCGTGAGTTTCCACCCCATCGCGATACCCGATTCGATCAAGCAGATTCCCCATTCCGACGCGGTCAATGAATTGATCGACGAAGCGAATGATCGAATCGAAGCGTTCATGCTGGCGGATCAGCGCGTGATCGAGAATTTTGTGACCTGCGACTTTCACTTGGTCGACCAGGCGTTGACATGGATGTGCGAAAATCATTTGTTAACGGGAGATCGGTTCTGTGAATTGGGGAGTGGATTTGGTGTCGTGACGATGCTGGCGGCACTGCGAGGGATGCAGTCGGTGGGCATTGAAATTGAGCAACGGCTGGTCGACCAGTCCGCCGCATTGGCGGAGGATCGGGGCATCGATGCTGGTTTTTTCTGCGGTAGTTTTATCCCCCACGATGTCGACCAGATCGTGGATTTGGCTGCTGATTTGGAATACGTGGTCACGGACGAGTCCGATGTTTACAGCGAGATCGAACTGACACTGGACGACTTTGACCTCTTCTTCGCGTTTCCATGGCCCGGCGAGCACGGTTTTTTTGAATCGGTGGTCGACGCCTGCGCCGCTGACGGAGCGTTGTTGCTGACCTATCGCGGCCGCGAGGGAATGCATCTGGCGCGGAAATCGTAGCCCCCACGCTGCGAGTGTCCGTCCCACCAAGCCAACCGTCGTGTGCGGTCAGCCGGCTGGTCCGTTCGAACCTCCGGGCGATCGTCACTGGCCTCGCTCCCGGCGCGCTGAATTCTCACTGGAAAAACTCTTGCCGGTTTCGGTCAACTTTTAATTTCTTGCACAATTTTATTCGCGAACTGAAAAACACCGTTTTGGTCAATCACTGTGATTTACCCAAGTAAAACCGCACTTTTGGAACGTTTCCAGAATTAATTTTTTGGATTGGTACGCAGCGTGCCTTACCTCTCAAACCAGAAAACTTCCTTCCCCACCCGAGTCACTCTCACGGAGATAGCTCAATGTTGCCAACGATCAAATTTGTTTTGAAAACCTGTCTTGTAGCCGCGGTGGCTACGGTTGCTGTTGCGGGACAGGCCACAGCGGATGACGCCAAGAAATCCGACAAGCGTCCGACTTTCCGAGAAGACCGTCCCGATGATTCACGCGGCTGGGTGATCGTTACCAAACGCTCCTACTGGCCACTATGCTACGAGTCCCTAGATCGCATCGAAGAAGCTCAAGCCCTGATCGGCTCGGCCGACAAAGAAGAATTGGCTACAGCATTTGAGAAAGCCGGCGCGTGGCTGGGTTTGGCAGCATCGGCGTCGATGGCCGAGCAAGACAGTATGGTTTCCGACGTGGGTAATCTTTTTGACGAAGCAGCAGTATCGATCGCAAACGGATCCAATGATTGGAGCGATGCAGAGTTGTCGAGTTTGTCGACACTGGGTTTGATCGCCATGACTCAATCTCACGTGATGCGTGCGAATGACAATGTAGAAGACCGTGGTTCGGACCGAGGGTCGGCCAAATCGAAGGTGACTTCGAAAGAAGTGAAAGCCATCGAAAAGGAAATCGCAACGGACAAGGTTCAGCGCGACAACGAGCAGTACGTGTTTGACGCCAAAGACGCACAACGCCACTTGACCGTTGCACAATCCTACTTGGCAGCTGCAGGTAAGTCCGGCAAGTTCGACGTCGACGCGAGCCTGACCAAGGCCATCCCAGCACTGACCGCCAAGAACCGAATGGACACAACACAGTACGTCGAAGACGAATTGCGTGAAAAAGCTGACGCTATCAGCAAGTTCATTGCCACCAAAAAGTCGGACCTGTCGAAGCAGTTGCAGGCCAAACTCTAGGTCTTGCTGTTCATTTAGCTAGCGCCAGATGACCACCGCGGTTCGCCGCGGTGGTCTTCGGCTTTTTAGTCCAAAAAAAAGATAACTCTCTCCAAACGATGTTTGGAATTGGCCGTGCACCGTAATCGTGCAAGTGAACGGCATCTCTAAGTCGCGTCGATCCGCGACACCTCCCGCTGTACATGACCGGTCATGGCACTCTGCGCGATCGGACAGCCGTCGAGTGTATATGCGTGATGTCACGCTGAACGATTGGTTGGAACGATTCATCGGTAGGCTGCTCCCTGCGGATCGATACCACCTGCGACCCAGTAGCGTGTACCATGACGGGACCGAGCACATAGAGCGTCGTTTCTCTTCTTGAAGCCCGTTTCGCCACCCAACATCATGCGAATTCAAGTCGTTACGCCGGCGCCGACGG
>JABDKS010000079.1 GCA_013002105.1 Pirellulaceae bacterium
AGCGAACACGGTACGCAAGCGTATACCGGATAGTCCGCAGGCACTTCCCTCTGAAGAAATCAAAAACGGCTGCCACGACTGAACGTTGTGGCGGCCGTTTTTTTCAGGTGCTCCGAAGAAGATTGACAGGAGCGGCTTGTGAGGATTTATGTAGGCCAGGACCGGGCATACGACCGACCCGCATCAATGATTAAAAATTCTCATACGCGTTCGACTCTCTGTGTGCGCGATCGGTACACGTCCGCCCCACACCCTACTGGTCAGCGATTGGTGACCTAAAAAGGGTGGGCGGATCATTGGCGATGACATGAACCGGTGGAGTGTTTTTTCGTTCCGGGATGACGATGTCGCTTGCCACAACCACCCGATTACGACCTGATTGTTTTGCGGCAAGCAACGATTGATCGGCCGCGTCGATCAAGGATTCGATTGTCGGTGTGTGGCGACTTCGTTGGGCAACGCCAAAACTGGCGGTGACGCTAATCGATTTGTTGGCGAAATCGAAGGGTGATCGCGCGAGTGTCGCTCGTGCACGCTCGGCCCATTGGGCGGCACACTTCTCGTCAGCGTCGACAAGAATCACACAGAATTCCTCGCCGCCATAACGGGCAATGGAGTCCTTTGGACGCGTATTTTCGTTGATCAACTGCGCAACGCCACGTAACACTTGGTCACCTGCGAGGTGTCCCAACTGATCGTTGATTCTCTTGAAAAAGTCTACGTCCAGAATCACGCAAGAAAGTGGGCAATCTAAATCGATCGACTCGTTCCAGCAGCGTTCGAATTCGGTGATCATCGCATGTCGATTCAGTACGCCGGTCAGGGCATCGGACCTTGCCGCCAGTTGTAACTCGTGCAGGAGAATACGGTTTTCATTTTGAATTTGTTGTCGTTGGATGGCGTGGCGTAAAGTTCTTTCTAAATCTCTCGCGTCCAGCGAATCCTTGACCAGATAGTCTTGCGCGCCGCAATCGAGTGACTGAAGTGACGTTTTGTTATCGTCCAGGCCTGTCAGTACAACGATTGGCGTGCTGGGATTGTGTTGGTGGATCTTGCCGATGCCGTCGAGTCCAAATGAATCCGGTAGCGAAAGGTCCAAGAGGATGATGTCGCAGTGATGATCGTCGAGCCAATCGAGGGCCGCGGCCAAAGAAGTCGCCACGTGTGCTTGATGGGTGCCAGCGCACGTTAACAAGATCCGCTGAAACAATACAGCATCAGCGTCATCGTCTTCGACCAGCAAAATCGTTGTCGTTTTTGGTAATTGCGTATTCATTTTCTGTGCCAAGTGGGGAACGTTTGGCGTCTTTCAGGCGTCCGCGTGAACCGGCGGTAGGGTGACCACGCCGAACCAATAGGTGCCAAGTCGTCGGACAGATTCGGTGAATTGATCGATGTCGACAGGCTTTTGGATGTACGAATTGCATCCCAGGTCATAACTGCGGAGGATGTCCATCTCCTGTTCGCTGGTCGTTAACACGACAACCGGAATGCGACTGAGCAGTTCGTGGTTTCGTAGTTCAGCCAACACTTCCCGTCCGTTCATTTTTGGCATGTTCAAGTCAAGTAAGATCAGATCCGGGACGGGACATGTTGCGGGGTCGCTGAATGAACCCGAACGCGTCAGATAGTCCATCGCTTGCTCACCGTCTTCGGCGATCCGCAGATCGACGTTCAACGAATCATGTTTCAAAGCGCGACGTGTCAGTTCTTGATCGCCCGGATCGTCTTCGACCAACAGAATCACAGCGGGTCCGTTTGGTTTTGATCGCTGATTTAGCATTGGGTTGCTCCTGGTTGATGGACTGTATTTGGAGTGGAATCGGCGGCGAGATTGGCGGCGGCGAGATGTCCCGCAACGGGAGTACCTTGCGTCTGCGAAGCCGATTGATGCTCCGTCGGTTGGGAGCCAGAATTGCCTGCTGGCAGCGAGAACAGGAATTGAGTTCCATGGCCCACTTCCGACTCGACCCAGATCTCGCCGTTGTGGCGTTGCACGGTCTTTTTGCAAATAGAAAGCCCGATTCCGGTACCTTCGTATTCGCTGCGGTTATGTAGTCGCTGGAAGGGTTGAAAGATTCGTTCGGCGTACGTCGGTTTCATTCCGATACCGTTGTCACGGACGCCCATTACCCATCGATCCTTGTCTCGTTTCGCCGTCAAGTGAATCACTGGCGATCGATCTTTGACGAATTTCAGCGCGTTGCTGATCAGGTTTTGATACAGTTGCGTCAGCATCACTCGATCGCCGACGACCGTCCCCAATTCATCGCGTGTGATCGTAGCACCGGTCTCTTGGATTTTCAGTTCCAGTGAGTTGATCGCATCATCGACACAGGCGTCGATGTTAAGTGGTTCCTGTTTCATGGCGGCCCGTCCAACGCGAGAAAGTTCCAAGAGCGCCTGCACGAGATTCCTCATGCGATTGGCAGCATCGACAATGAATCCCAAGTCTCGTTTCGCATCTTCGTTTAATTCGCCGTCGACGTCCTGCTCCAAGAGTTTGCTGAACGATACAAGTTTGCGAATCGGTTCTTGCAGGTCGTGGCTGGCGACGTAGGTAAACTCATCGAGTTCCTTGTTCTGCAGGGCCAAGGCTTTGTTGGCAGCCGCCAATTCAGTGCTTGCCGCCGCCGCGGTGGCGACTGCCTGGCGTAATTCTTCTGTGCGACGGCGAACTTCTGTTTCGATCCGCGCGTTCGTGTTTTCTAAGCTGGCTTGATTTCGAACGTTGTCACGCATCTCGGCAAGACTTTGTCCGATCGCAACGATCAGAAAGATGTCCTCGAATACAACCCAACCGGCGTGCTCGAGAAATCGTAAGTTGGCACCCGAAAGTACTCCGTAGACCGATTCGGGCCACAGCCAACCGCGGAATCCATGGTCTGCCGCAACGACTACGGTCGCCGTCATGAGCACGCGCCAGTCGCGATAACAGGCCAAGAAGGCGAGTGATCCGAAAATGTGAAAGTGGGTTTCGATCCGTCCGCCGGTCAGGTGGATCAGCAACGCCGACGTCAGCATTTGGCCAATCGCTATGATGTGCCGTGTCAACGCACCGCCGGGTTTGAACCATGCCAGCATGACCGGCAGGCCCGCAATCGCGCCACCAAGAAAGATGGCAGCCCAAACGTGCAAGTGTGTTTGACTGATCGCGCCGGACCAGGTTCGCGGTGAGATCCACCACGCTGCTGCGATTCCGGCGACCCACTGCACGACCATCAAGATTGCGAAAAGTCGATCTGTACGACAATGGATCGCGTGCTGTTGCTGACGCAGTAATTCGTCGGCACGGATCGATTCAGCCGTGGTGTTTTGTTCGTCTATTTCTGGCAACATTGGTTTGCCCCCTGCGTCATGTTTGTTTCCAGGTCGCACCCGTAAACCTGGGCACGGTGGACGTCTGTCGTGCCCCGACTAAGGAAACTGACGATGGTGGAATGCCCCAGGTTGTCGCCACTGTGACCACGCGATGGGGTAATCCCGCCGCTAAATTGCAGGTGACCATCACGGTCGTACAGCATGCACCACCCGGATGTTTCCGCTCCGAAACGCTTCGCTTCGACCCCGTCTGTATCCAGAACGGTTGTTACGCCGGGTATCTGTGCTGCCGAAGACCAAAGGTCGGTTTGTTCCCAATGCGGATCGCCCGAACACTGCCTCGGTTTGACATACACGGCGATTGTTTGCATTTTGTCTCGACACTGCGTCATGATTCGCGCCAGTTCCCCGATACTCGCACGTGAGCATGGGCACTTTGGATGAACAAACATCACCAACGTGGGTCGGTTTTGAGCGTCAATCAATTGCGTTGTCTGAGGCCATTTCTGGGGCGACGCGTGACTCCAGCCAGGTTGATGTTCGTAGGACCAAAGTACTCCCAGTCCGCCGGTGACGGCGGCGGCCCACGTGATCACCAGGATCGACATCGCGATACCGCGCGGACGCGAACGCGCGCGGAGGTCCGCGTCGTGATCGTCGTATCGCGGCGGCTGGTTGAACTCAGTCGACATCATTTTTGACCGTTAGGACGTAACCTTTGATTTGGACTGCTGGAGATCCGTCATGACGGTCAGCAGCTCATCAAAGACACCTGAGGATTTGTGAATGTATTTTGCATTCAGTTCGTAACATCGCTGGATCGAATCATCGTCGGATCGCCCTGTAATAAACACTTTTGGCGTGGCTGCGATTTTTGGATCGTTGCACAGGTCCTTGCATGCGGTGAGTCCATTTCCGGTCGGAGTTTCGATATCGATCAACATCAGATCGAAACTCTCACGGCTGGTTTTCATCATGGCTGACAGCCAGTTGTGCACGATCGTGGGAGTGTGTCCCCAAGATTCCAATCGCAAACGCATCATTTCGGTGTAATCGGTGTCATCATCGATGACCAAAACTTTCAAACTCATCGTTCATTCCTAGTTGGAGGAGTCAAGTGCGGCCTGGACCGCGCTCAACAGGGATTCTTTGGAGTAAGGTTTCTGGAGAAAAAACTGCGCCCCGCTATCGAGCACGGCGTTTTGATTTTCGGGGCTCGCCGACAACATCACGACAGGAATAGCGTCAGTCGTAGGATCGGTTCGCAACAAGCGGAGCGCGGCCAAACCATCGAGTCCCGGCATACGGATATCCATCACGATCACGTCGGGCTGTTGCGATTTGGCGATCGCGACGCCGTCGTCACCGCGGGATGCCTTCAGTACTTCGTACCCGTTGCTGGCTAATCGCAGCGACGTCGCGTGACGAATGAACTCGTCATCATCGACAACCAACACAGTGGCTTGTTTACACGCGGATCGTTCACACATTTTCGGCCTCCGAACGACAAGCGATCGCACCAATGGCATCCAAAAGGCTGTCACCGGCAGTCTTTGTGTGAAATGAACCGATGTGTTCAAATTCGATCGCCGGCAAGGGGCCGGAGGGGCGATTTCGATTGACACTGTCACGTTCTCGCTGGGCTCGCCCGATCACCTGATCGACGCGATTCCTGTTGGCACAGACCAGCAACAGCCATTTCCCTTCGCCGAGGTCAAAAACAAGGTCTCGGCTGTGGTGAATACCCACTAAAAAGTCGCCGACTTCCCGTTCTTCCTTGGCCGTCGGTGCATCGCATTTCCCCATCAGCAATGAGACATGGGCGCGATTTCGACTGATAGCGTTGAGCCGTTGGATGTACAGACGCGAGACCACGATTGGGTCATTTACTGGAATGGTGAACGAGAACGTGCTGCCTTCTCCGAGAACGCTTTGCAGCGAGATCGTTCCCAGATTCAGAGCAACGAGTTCTTTGGCGATGGAGAGCCCAAGTCCGAATCCTTTTGCTGTGTTCTGCAAGCCGTTCTTGACTTGCTCGAATCGCTTGAAGATCAGTTGACAGTCATCGGGGGAGATGCCCGGGCCGTCGTCGGAAACAGAAATACGGACCTCGTTGTTCGCTTGGCAAGCTTCGGCGCGAACGATGACCGTTCCACCGGGTTGGGTGAACTTGATCGCATTGGTGATCAGGTTCATCACAACGCGTCCGACCTTTTCGGGGTCGCAAAAAACGCCAGGCAAATCTTCGTCGATTTTCACCTGCAGTGTGATTCCACGCAGCAGCGCTTTTTGGTGCAGACCTGTAATCAGCCGCGACAAAAGTGTATCGGCGTGGCACGCCAGTCGATTGGCACAGAGCAGCCCAGAGTTCTGGCGGCTGACGTCCAGCATGTCGTCGACCATGTTGTTCAAATCGTCAACACGATCTCCGATGACTTGCAGCATTCGGATCTGTTCGGGTTGGACATCGCCAACGACTCCGTCCGCGATCAAACTGGCATACTCTTTGACAACTGTCAGAGGCGTCCGAAAGTCGTGCGATACGTTATTGATGCACTGTTGCGCGGTTTTGCAGAGCCTGCGTAATCGTCGGTTTTTTTTGTCCAGCAGTTTCGCTTGGCGCTGGAGTTCCAGCTTTTGGTTGTTCACTGCATCAAGCAACCGTCGAACCTTACGTTCATTCTTCAAACGGTGTGTGCCATGTTCGATGGCGCGCTCAAGCGTGAAGGTGGAAATCTCCGGCTTGATCATGTAGTCCTGCGCGCCCTGGTCGAGAGCTTGCAGTTGTGTCGCCGAGTTTTCGAGTCCTGAGAGGACGATGATGGTCGTATCTTTGGTCGCGGCGCGAAGTTTGGCGACCGCGTCGATTCCGCTGCAGTCGGGCAAACCCAGGTCCGTCAGAATGATAGAAACGGAGTGCTCGTGAAGATGATCCAGGGCATCGACAAGGCTAGTGACCCATGTCAATTCGTGCAGAATGCTACTACCACGCAAGGCACGACGCACAAGCATCGCATCACCGTCGTCGTCTTCAATCAGTAGTATCTGAGTTTTTTTCATAATGCCCCCTCGTGCGAGACATCTTGCTGTGCGTGTTAGTGCCCGACGGAAAATGGGTGGACGAATGTCTCTCGCCGAAACCTAGAACACGATCAGGCGTACGGCGGTGAGTTTCCGGTCGATTCAAAATGATTACAGGACAACGGCGGTCGGCGTCGTGAAATCGAACCTCCTAACCGCGTTTGTCGCTACAACCGTACGCAAGTGGGGGATCTATCGATGGGGCATCGTGATCCGCTGCGTGTTGAGCGGCGATTCATCCGTTCAAGGCGCCATAACGTCGGGCCGTCCAATAGCGCCATCTTGGTAGGCGCATTTGACGGCGGTCGCCGGTAATCCTGCTACGTAATCAAAGACGCAGATCAGCGATAGTCATGCGAACGGAGACCTTTTCTGCGACTCCGACCGCATTTGTGTTGGCCGGATGAACACACCGATGGTCTGATCGACTACTCTCTCATTTGACTGAACTAGGCGGTAAACAGTTAACGGGTGAGCGATATGCTAGTGCTGAGGCAAACGTTTTCGAAGCAGGTCGTTTTCGTACTTTTCTTCCTTTGTGTATTCAGCGTTTTTGGCGGGTCGACTGCTCATGCGGTGGACGAAGTGCCGACGTTGAATTCTGGCGACACCGCTTGGGTTTTGGTTTCGACTGCGCTGGTCCTGCTGATGACCATTCCCGCTCTGGCGTATTTTATGGCGGTTTAGTGCGGACAAAGAATGTGTTATCCGTGTTAATGCAGTGTCTTGTCCTGACGGCCTTGATGAGCGTCGTGTGGGTCGTGATTGGGTATAGCCTGGCATTTGATGCATCGGGAATGCAGAAGGACACCACCAACGTTTATTCGTTCGTTGGTGGGATTGGCAAAATGATGATGGATGGCGTCACGGCTGATTCGATGCAGGGCACCATTCCCGAGATTCTGTTCGCGGCATTTCAAATGACGTTTGCCGTCATCACACCCGCGTTGATTATCGGTGCGTTTGCTGAACGAATGAAATTTTCCGCCGTGCTGATTTTTTCGACCGTTTAGCTGTTGCTCGTTTATTGTCCGATCTGTCACATGACCTGGGGTGGTGACGGAGGCTACTTTGCCGATAGGGGTGTCAAAGATTTTGCCGGTGGGATTGTCGTGCACATCACGGCAGGCTTTGCGGCGCTGGTCGCTTGCATGATGATCGGCCCGCGTTCGGGTTATCCCAAACATCTGGAACCACCACACAATTTGACGATGACGCTCAGCGGGACGGCGATGTTGTGGGTCGGCTGGTTTGGATTCAATGGTGGTAGCCAACTGGCCGCTGATGGTGGCGCAGCGATGGCCGTTTTTGTCACGCACATTTCCGCGTCGGTTGCGACGTTGGCTTGGATGGCGATTGAGTGGGTCAAATTGGGTAAGCCCAGCGTATTGGGCGCAGCAACCGGTGCGATTGCTGGTCTGGCGGCGGTCACTCCAGCGTCGGGTTTCATTGGACGGATCGGTGCAATCGCCATCGGAGCATCGTCGGGTGTCGTTTGTTTTGTGTTTGCGACGGCAATCAAGCAAAAGTTTGGTTACGACGATACGTTGGATGTATTTGGCGTCCACGGGGTCGGTGGTTTCTTGGGGACGATTCTTTGCGGCGTTTTTGCGGCTGAGCAATTTGGTGGCAGCGGCGTCAATGACTCGATCGCCAATCAAGTCACCGTGCAGTTGACCGCAGCAGTTGGGGTAGCGATCTACACAATCATCGCGACATTCTTAATTTTGAAACTGATCCAATTGACGATTGGAATTCGGGTCGATGGAGCGAACGAGGATCGCGGACTCGATCTGGCTGAGCACGAGGAACGCGGCTACATTCTGTGAGACGCTATGTCGCCTCGATGAATGTTCCTAGATCGTACTGAAGAAGAAGAATTTCGCTCGCTAGAATTCGACATGGCTGGAGGCGCGCGAGCGGGACTCACTAGGGTGATGTGCCTGCAACGCACTGGCTTGGTTGGCATGAAATCACGTCTTTGAGCTCAATTGGCCCGGGGCTGTTCCCAGAATCGGGCACCGTTCTGGGCCTGTTGCACGGCGTGTGGTGGCGGCATTGACCATCCGAGTTCGTGTTGTGATGTGCTTTCAACGTAATCTGGACTGATCTGGGTGCTGTCCAGTGCGTGCTCAGCACCTTATTCTTTTGCACGGATACAGGTCGCGTTCACCGCGAAACCGGTATTTGCACACCGAAATGTATTTGTTGGGTGCCCCGTCAGACTCCGGGGCCATAGGCGGCCTGGCAAACGCGCGAGCGGACGTTGTCGCGAGATAAATCGTGTGCGTCTTCCTTCGTATTCCCCACCACACAGGAGAGAAGTTGTGAGTCGATTGCAAGATTTTTGGAAGGTGGCCCTGCTGCTGTCTCTCGTGGCCACCACCGCGAGTGTTTCTTGGTCACAAGAGGCGGGAACCACAACTGATTCGGCTGCCGAGATTGCTGATGAGGTAGCTGAACCGGCACCGCCGGCTGGTGATGCCGCCACGTTAGCGATGGGCGACGGCGAGATCGGCGATTCGCTGGCTGCGCACAACGCCTGGATGTTGGTTTGTTGCGCTTTGGTGTTGTTTATGACCGCACCCGGCTTGGCCCTGTTTTACGGCGGTTTAGTTCGTCGCAAAAATGTGCTCAGCATCATGATGCAGTGCATGTTTTTGATGGGACTGATGACCGTCATCTGGGCAATCTATGGATACTCGCTCGCCTTCGGCGGAAGTGGCCGTTGGATTGGAAATGCTGATTACGTGATGATGAATGGCGTTCAGCGATATTTCGACGCCGAGGCTGGTGAGCCGAAGACGCCGATCTTTGATGAGGGAATTCCGATTCCGATGCTGACCCATATGCTGTTTCAAGGCATGTTTTTTATCATCACGCCAGCATTGATTTGCGGCGCGTTTGCCGAACGGATCAAGTTTAGTGCGATGGTGGTGTTTTCGATTCTGTGGGGGACGTTGATCTATTGTCCACTTTGTCATTGGGTCTGGGACGGCGGCCTGCTGGCTTATGGTGACGACGGTTTGATGGGTGGCGCTCTGGATTTTGCGGGCGGCACAGTGGTGCATATCAGTAGCGGCGTGTCAGCCCTCGTGGCGGCGATTCTGATTGGCCCACGAATGGGTTATTTAAAGGAACCGATTCAGCCACACAACTTGACCTATACGGTTTTGGGCGCGGCGATGCTTTGGGTGGGTTGGTTTGGATTCAATGCAGGCAGCGAATTATTGTCCGATGGTCTGACCAGCAGTGCATTCGCGGTGACGCATTTCTCCGCTGCGGCGGGTGCTCTTTCTTGGGCTTTGACCGAATGGGTGGTGTTGCGAAAGCCAACTGTTCTGGGTGCCAGCAGCGGCGCGGTCGCTGGACTTGTTTGCATCACGCCGGCGGCCGGTTTTGTGCAACCGATGCCGGCACTTTTCATGGGCGCCTTAGCTGGCGTCGTGTGCTACTTAGCTTGCAGTAAGTTGAAACATTCGCTGAAGTACGACGACGCGTTGGACGCTTTTGGTGTTCACGGCGTCGGTGGGACACTGGGCGCGGTATTGACCGGCGTCTTCGCCACACGAGCTTGCTGGGACATCGGCGGTAAGGAAATCGGATTGCTAGAGTCAGGTGACCCGAGTTTGCTGATCGGCCAGATTGTGGCAGTCGTGGTCACTTTCTTGTTCGCCGGGATTGGCAGTTTGATCTTGTTGAAGATCATTGATATTGCCATTGGACTGCGCGTGCCAAGTGAGCAGGAACAACGCGGCTTGGACCTGACGGATCATGGTGAAGAAGGTTACATGTTCGCTTAGGTCTTAAGTCAAAGACTGACCGAGGTGAAATCGAAGACTGATCGCGGCCGTCACAACAATTGTGGCGGCCGCGATTGTTTGCGCGGTGGACAAGCTGGTCCATCCAGCGACTTGTCCCCAAAGAAATGATCCCGTCGACATCGACACCGCCATTGCGGTCAAGTAGCACGACATGCCGCGCGCTCGCAGCCGACTCGGCAATGTCACCTGTGCTGTCGCATTGAGCGTCGTCAACGTCATCATCCAGCCGGCCCCCATAACGATCGCCGCTGCTACGACGATCGCTCCGACCATACTCTGGCTCATGACAAACAGACCCAGCGCAAATAGCAACATCGACCCGGCAACGGTGCGATCGCTACCAAATCGTGACTGCAACCTGGTCAATTGGTGCGCGGCTACAACAGCACCGATCCCGACGCACGCGACCAACAATCCGAATCCGTCTGCGCCCCATTGCAGCCGTTGCTTGGCGACCAGAGGCAGCAGCGACCAGAGCGCGCTACCGGGCACAATGAACAAGGCGACGCCCAACATCACGTGACGCATGCTGGAATTGCGTCCGACAAATCGTACGCCCTGGTACAGCGACAAGCGAAAAGAGAGCCCTCTGGTAGATTCTTTGGCATCGCGTTTCCAGAGCAGCAAGACAACGATCACGCCGGCAAATGACAGTGCGTTGATGGCAAAGGCAACCCAGACGCCAAGCATCGCAATCAGAATACCACCTACTGCTGGTCCGGCCGCGCGAGCTAAGTTGAAACTGATGCTCCCCAACGCAACCGCGCGAGACATCTCGCGTTTGGGAACGATTTCCGGTATCGCCGCTTGCCAGGTTGGAACATGCAGCACCAAGCCCATGCCCATCACGATTGTCAGCCCCAGCAGTCCCCAGGCTGTGATCGCGTCGGCGAAGGTCAGACTGGCTAACGTGGCAGTTGTAGCGAACAGGATCAGTTGTGTGACAACCAATAGTTTGCGTCGATCGATTCGATCGGCCAGCACGCCGGCGGGGATTGCAAGCAGTACGATCGGTGCGGCCATCGCTGTACGAACCGCGGAGACCATTTCGGGAGACGAATCCAAATTGGTCATCAGCCATCCCGCTCCGACTTCGTGAATCCAGGTTCCCAAGTTGGACACTAACGAAGCAAACCAAAATGCGCGAAACATCGGATTTCGTAACGGAGCCCACGGAGACCGGTCTTGGGCGGCCGCAGGATCGGCGTTGGACGCGTTCAATATTATTCTCGAAGTAAAAGCGTTTGCGTTGCGAGGAGGGTCGCAGGGTCGGCCGCCCGGGACCAATACCAATGTGGGCATTCCCTTTTCGACGGTGATTTACCTGTTTAATCGATGTAATCGTTAGCGGATTTGGATCCAAAGCGGTAGCAGTGACCTACGTTAAAGTGACAACCGAAATCCAGTTTCAGGTGGACACGGAGGATCCCAATCGTCCTCCATCGCTACCAGACGCGGGATTTAAACATGGAAATTCGACCCGGCCCGAGACGAGAATCATGATCGAGATCCACGGTCTAAGAAAGCTTTATGACGACTATCTGGCTGTCGACGGACTGTCGTTCACGCTGGCGCCAGGTGAAATCTGTGGACTTGTCGGACCCAACGGCGCTGGCAAAACCACGACGTTGCGATGCCTCGCAGGTTTGATCCCGGCCACCGAAGGCCGACTCCGCGTAGCCCACTGCGATGTGGCAGCAGATAGCTTACAAATCAAAAAGCGGCTCGCGTACGTGCCGGACGATCCACCCTTGTTTGACGACCTGACGGTCGGGCAACATCTCGATTTCATCGGTCGTCTGTACCAAGTCGATGATTATCACAACAAAGCACAATCGCTTTTGCAGCGATTTCACTTGACCGACAAAACCGACGCGGGCGCGACGACACTATCCCGAGGGATGCGGCAAAAACTGGCGGTCTGTTGCGCCTATCTGTTCGATCCCGATGTTTTGTTGTTGGACGAACCACTCACGGGACTTGATCCACCAGGGATTCGTACGCTATTGGATTCGATTCGCGAGCGGGCCAGTCGAGGCGCGGTCGTCATCATCAGCAGTCACTTGTTGGCGATGATTGATGACGTCGTTACGCATTTGTTGGTGATGCAGGGTGGGCAACGACAATACTTTGGCGCCGCTGAGACGCTGCGGTCGCAGTACCCTGATGCCAGGACGCTGGAGGAAGCGTATTTCGCCGCTACAGCTGGTTCGCAACGGACGATTGGTTACGGCGATCTGCCGCCTGCTGCCTGTCCCAACATGGTCACCGCTGTGGAGCTACCAGGCAACGGATCGATGTTAGGTGACGCATCTAGTGAGGCTTTCCTGTGAGCACTGCGAGTGGTCCAAATGCGACATGGGATGCTCTGCACGTTCACGTTGATCTGGCAAGGTTGACAATGGTGCGCGGTCACTTTCGCTTACTGCGATTGTTGCATCGATTGCGGTCGCCCCGGCGAATCATCGCAACGACACTTGCATTGGCGTTTTTTGTCGTTTTCGTGCTCAACGGAGTCTTTGTGTTATCCGCACGGGCACCGACAGATCCGGCGCGATTGAAACTTTGGCTATCGGGCGGCATGGTGATCTATGCGCTCTATCACGTCGTCCGTTGCGTTTGGTCCAAGCGGATCGCGGATCTGCAGTGGAGTGCGGCCGAGTCGCTCTGGCTTGGCGGCGGACCACTGGCTCGTTCGTCGATGGCGGTCTATCACATCAGCAACACAATCATCGCCGCCGGTTTGAAAACACTTTATCTGGCGGTCGTGTTGGCTTGTGATGTCAGTCATTTGGAGTTGATGCTGGTCGGCGTATTTTCGTCGCTGGTCTTACTAGAAACCATTCGACTGGTGATTCAACGCTGGTCGGCTGGTTTGGATGATCAAGGACGAAACCGAATGCGCGCGGCAGCGACCGTGGTCGCCAGTGCCGTCGCGTTGCAAGTTTTTGCCCGCATCATGGCCGCGACACCACTGGGATCACCAACTTGGCGTTACCTCCTCAACGGTTTCACAGCGTTGGGCGATACCGCATCGTGCACAACAGTGTGGTTGCTTTCGTTGCCCTGGATGGCCGCGGCTGAGCTTTCGGTAACACAGCAGTACGGCTGGAACACGATCGTACTCTTGTTGGTCTCCATTGCGATGGTGCCGCTGTCGATCGTGTTACTAGTGCACGTGGACGCACGAGCGATGACAATGTGTCACCGTCGTGAACAAGAACGCCTGCGACTTGGTGCGTACGAACAAGATTTCTCGACCGATGGCATGGTCGAGCGAGTCACGTCCGCGCGGCGATTATGGCGGGCGTGTGTGGATCGCCGATTGCCCAACGTGTTGCGAGATGCAGCCGGTTTGATCGAACGTCAAGGCGTCAGCGTGAGCAAGTACAAGGGCACGATTTTGTTCAGCTTCCTTGTACCAGCCTTGTTGTCGCTATCGCCGCTTGTGACCGGTCAGGTCACAGAACAGTGGTTCTATGTAGTTGGAGGGATCGCATTGTGTTCGATGCTACTGGCACCGCCGGCCCTGCGGATTGATTTTCGGCGCGACCTAAGACGTATGATGTTACTGCGTTCGTTGCCGGTTCAACCGCTCTCGATGGTCTTGGGGCAATTGACACTTCCGATTTTGATCACGCTGATCTTTCAGTGGGTTACCCTTGCGATTGCTGCGTACGTGACACAGCCGGGGTGGGGTCAGGTTGTGATGTGGACGTGCATGCTGGCATCTTTGGCGGTTTTTACGTTTGCCTGCGAGAACGCACTTTTCTTGGCGTACCCACATCACGAACGGGCCGAGGGCATCGCGATGATGATTCGCGCTAAACTGACGTTTCTTGGCAAAGCGGCGGTGATGGCCACTTCGCTGGCGCTGCTTGTCGCCTGGTCGGTTGTCTGTGGTCGTTGGTTCCCAGAGCCACTGGTGACCACCACGTTTGTAGCGGGCGCCGTGCTGGGGACGGGAGTCATCGCAGCATGTTCGATCGCAGTGACGACGTGGTGCTGGCGCAGATTTGACTTCAGCTACGACGTTCCGCCGGAATAGCAATCGCGTTTGGACGTTTAATCGTCTTGGGAGTCCGCATCGTCATCCTTGTCAGGCGTTTGCTCCTTATCAGCCGCTTTCTTCTTGGGTGCGACCTTTTCCATTAGTTCGTCCAAGAAAGGTTGCAAGCGTCGTTTTTGTCTCGCGTCGGCGGCATCAATCGCTTTCTCCTGAGCACCGATCGCTTTCTTGTATTGTTTGTCCGCCGCGTAGAGTTGGGCGACCGTGTTATACAAGAATGCTTGGGCGTCCTCAGGAGCGTCATCAATTTCCGGCAGGAGCGCTTTGATCGCTTCGGTGGCCAATGGACCTAAGTCACCTCCCTGTTGGTAGGCATCGTAAAGTGAATATCCGAATCGCCCCAGGTTGATTGGATCTCCCTTCATCTCTTGAATGTGTTTGCGGTAGTACGCGACGGTATCATCGTCGACGTTGCCGCTGGAAACCCGCAAGCTGTAGCGGATGTCATTCCATTGGATGGCCATTTCATCCAATTCATTTTTCTTCGCCTTTGCTAATTCGGCCTCGGCGAACTCGATGGCTTTGTCAAACTTCCCTGCCCCGGCCAGCATGGAGAGCTTCTGCATCGCTTCCTCGAACTCGGCCTTGGCTTCGTAGGTCTTGCGGAACTTTTCGCGGTCCCAACTATCGGTTACTACAGCTTCGAGCGGTTCATCCATCTCCATCGGGTGACCGATCCATTCGATCTGGCTCGTTTTGCCAACGATGAACGACGTGGGAATCCCCTGCTGGTTGGACGCTTCCATGTAATCGGTGTGCACGGAACGGTCGGGATCGGTTGTCAGCGAGTAAGCCGCAGTAATATCGCCAAACGTTTTTTCGACTTGGGGATGTTCTTGTCCCATCAAATCCTTGACTTCGTCAACGGTTTCGTCCGAAACACTAATGATCTGCACACCACGGCCACGGTACTTGTTTTGCAACTCGGCTAAATGCGGCATGCTCATAATGCACGGTCCGCACCATGTCGCCCAAAACTCGACAACGTAGACGTTCCCTTTCTTGAATTTCTTGACCGGTTTAAAGAAGCCATTTCCATCCTGGATCCAGTGTTCGATATCCAACGCGGGTGCGGATGACCCAATGCTTAATTCTTGTTCGGCCGTCGCTGGGGAGTGCGTTGCCACTACGAGAGCGACGCAACAGACGAGGAAAAATAACACTCGCGTCATCATTTTTGATCGGGGGATTGGAGGGGTGGTAGTTGGGTCGGATTGAGTGGACATCATAGTTGACCAGAAAGGTCCGTCTGGCGGCCATCCGCCGCCGACTGGTGGGTGGTTTGCCCAAAATGGGCGATGCCACGTTATCCTACGCGGTGGATGGCAGTTTGGCTCAGGCGAATCGGACCGGCAGCGTGAAAACAGCGGTGATGCGACGGGGAAATCAGCGTTGAAAAAACTCTTTGGGCGGAAGGCTCCTTGTCGGAGAATGACCGTTTGAGTGAATCGCCCGCCAGATCACACCCCAGATAGACCGGACGATTCCGCTTGCTCACTCGTCCGGTTTTGCTTCGTTTTCGACTGGTTTTTCTGCTTCCGCATCGGCTTCCGCCTCCTTTGCATCAGTATCCTCGACTGGCGGGGCATCTTGCCCCTTCGTATCAGTATCTGCTGGGGGCGTTCGACGAGTACTGCGGCGTGTCCGTCGTGGTGGTGCTTCGGTTGGTTCGCCGTAAATGCGGTCGGTTGTGATGGTCACTTGGTCGCCACGAATCTTTGTGTCATCAGGCGGCTCATAGAAACCGGCAATGCTAACCGGGTCGCCTTCCTGCGCCAGGCTCAGATTGTTGTAACGAAGTTCGAATTGGGCGTTTTGCGCCAGTGGCGCGGCGACCGGCACGTTTCCAGCTTGCACCATCATCACGCCGTTGGCATTGATCCCAATCAGGTTGCCGACAATCGTGTACTTCGCGATACCAACCGCTTTGCGACCACCGTGCTTTTCCACCGGATGAACACCAACGGTGTAGCGATCGCGACCGTGACCGGGCACGCCTTGCAAGTTGACCGGCTGAAAGATTTCAACTTTCTCGATGGCAGTGGTAGCAGTCCCGTCGGGACCGAAAGTGCCGCTGTATCGAACCAGCATTCCGCGACGGAGAAACGGCATTTTCGCTTCGGCAACGAACGTCAGCGACGTCGCCACCGGTGGTGCCTGCACCATGACTTCGGTGCCATCATCGCGGTCGACCGCCAGCACGCCTCGCTGAAATCCTTTTAGCTTACCTTTGAACTTTGCTACCTCGTTCGCGTTGGCCGTCGAACCGACGCCCCCGAAAGCAGGTGGATCAACGGCCAGAACGTTGGCCGCAGGGCAAATCAGTACCAGTACACAGGTGGTGGCCAGCAACGACCGGACGTGGATTGATTGTGGCATGGGAATTCGACTCTTGGTCAGAGCCATTGAAAGGACGCGGCAGGGCCATCTTAAAGGATGCGACAGGGTGGGATTGTAATGCGACGGTTTTGCTGGAGTGGACTGTAGGTGCACTGAGTTTGGGTGTCACGCAGACCGTCGGAACAAAGCTTGCGGGACAATTGGGAAAGGGTCAGGGGTAGGCTGGATCATCGCCAGGTTTCTTATTGTAGGGTCAATCGAACTGAACAAGGAAACGTCGGGACGACGCCCTGACTTTGCTCGGTCGGTCATTTTAGACAGAATACTCGCTGTTTTGCAGCAAAAAACCGTGCTGGCCGGTTGGGCAAAATGTCAATCGGGTCCATGATAGTGCTGTCTGGGTCCCATTGAGCAGTACACCCCCGCAGAGAGTCTTGATGACTGAGAGTCTTGATGACTGAGAGAGAATCCACCCAACGAGTCACCACCCGAACACTTCATCGCATGCGACGCGATGGTGATCGAATTTCGATGTTGACCGCATACGACTATCCCACCGCTTTGGTATTGGACCAATCTGGCATCGATATTTTATTGGTCGGCGACTCGCTGGCAATGGTCGTGCAAGGTCACGATACCACGTTGCCGGTGACGATGGATCAAATGATCTACCATGCCGAAATGGTTGGACGCGCCGCGGCACGTGCGATGGTGGTTGTCGATTTGCCGTTCCCCGAAGGCCAGCTGGATTTGAGCCGCACGCTTGATTCGGCAACCCGAGTGCTGAAAGAGACGCAGTGTCACGCAGTAAAATTAGAAGGTGGCGCGGAGCAGGCCGAGCGCATCGAAGCGTTGGTGATGGCGGGAATCCCTGTCATGGCCCACGTCGGATTGCGGCCACAAAATGTTTTGGTTGACGGCGGCTATCGTGTGCAGCGTGATGCTGATCGCTTAATCAAAGACGCGGTGGCGGCCGAAAAAGCCGGTGCGTTTTGCGTTTTGATCGAATGCGTGAGTGTCGAAATCGGGCAAGCCATCACGGATGCCGTCTCCGTACCAACGATCGGTATTGGTGCCGGTCCACATACGACAGGGCAGGTTCTTGTCACCAACGATTTGGTCGGCCTCACGGCGGGATATCTGCCAAAATTCGTTCGCCAATATGCGGATGTCCGCGGAGTGATTCGCGATGCGGCAACGGCCTACCGAAATGCGATCGATGACGGTAGTTTTCCGGGTGACGACGAAACCTTTCAGTAATTCTTTATGGTGGAATCCAAATGACTGACAAGTCCATTGAGCCCTTCGATTCTTTGACCGATCTACATCAAGTTGCGGTCGACGCATTCTGCGATCTGGCCAAGCAATCGATCCAAGCCACCGGGCAGTTTCGGGTTTCGCTCTCGGGTGGTTCAACGCCCAAGAGAATCTATGAACTGTTGTCCGAGCGAGATTTGCCATGGGGGCAGATTCATTGGTTTTGGGGGGATGAACGCAATGTTCCACACGATCATGCCGACAGTAATTTTCGAATGGTCGATGAGGCTTTGTTGAGCAGGGTCGCGATTCCCAGAACGAACGTGCATGCCGTCCCGGTGCAAGTGGATGACCCCAAAGCCGCAGCGATCCAATACGAGACGACGCTCCGCGAACACTTTGCTCAGGACACGTTTCCGAAATGGGATTTAGCGTTGTTGGGCATGGGTGACGACGGGCACACGGCGTCGTTGTTTCCCGCAACGTCGGCATTGGACGAAAACACGCGATGGTTTGTCGAAAACTGGGTCGAAAAATTTGACGCGTACCGATACACATTGACGGCCCCGGCGATCAATTCGGCCAAGCAATCGTGGTTTTTGATCGCCGGCGAGAACAAACAGTCGGCTTTACGCGAGGTGGTCTCTGGCAAATCGAACCCGCGTGTCTACCCGTCGCAGTTGATCACACCGACGCGATGGTTTGTCAACGCCGATGCAATTGCGTGATAGCGATCTTGCGACCAATATAATTCATGCTGGGCCGTGATTACTCAGCATCAACCTCGCCTTGCGGCGGTGATTGTGGTTCTGCCGAGGCGGTCTCGATTTCGGCCGTCGCTTGGTCAACATCGTCAACTGTCGGAGCGATAAAGGGTGCGTTGTCGGGATCCGCGATCGGCTGCCCGGGCGTCAGCAAATAGCCGACGGCAAACAGAACGAAGGTAAACGGTGTCGTTGCGATGTGACCGACGTAACAC
>JABDKS010000110.1 GCA_013002105.1 Pirellulaceae bacterium
GGCTTGCACTGCCTGCAAAAGTTGGGTCGCCGGCATTACGAGCTGTTTCGGTTAAAGAACTCAACAATCTCTGATGATGCGTTGATGGCATTGTCAGAGAACGGCAATGACTTGCCAGTTGGGAAGGCATTTCAGATTGTTAACTGTCCGATCTCCGACCGTGTGCTCGATGCTTTGCCGCTGAGCACGATGACCGATGTTCGTTTTATCAACACCGAAGTCTCTTTTGATGCGGTGGCTGATCGGGTCGGCGATTCATTTGAGGTGCTCGTGCTCGGTGAGCGTGGATACGGGTTGACCCAGGGCTGGGATTGGACTTCGCACCGCGGATGGGCCTGGGATGGCCTGAAAATCTGGATTGAGCAGGATCCAACCGAATTGACCGCCGCCCAACTGGCCCGTTTGCCGAATTTGAATTCGGTTCGTGTCGACCGAAAAAAACCACTGGTGACTTATTGCTGCACGTGCGAAATCACCAGAGGTTGACGCGGTTCTATATGGGGTCCGGTCCGGCCGATACGGCGGTGATCGAGCAAATTGCTCAATGGCCCCACCTGCGATACGCGCATCTTAACTGTTGTAATCCGCGAACCGATTTTGATTTGCGTCCGCTCGTTACGTTAACCGAACTAGAGGAATTGGAGTTTTATTGCACACCATTTGGGGATGAGGGGTTGGAAACGCTGGGGGAAATTCAATCACTACGTATGCTGAAACTCAGCGCCGCCCATCAAGTCCAGGGCAACGGTTTGAAATACCTACGTGATCTGAAAAATTTGACGACTTTGGAGATACAGAGTCGAGCGAATTGGGACGCGCATTTCGACGACTTGAGATCACTGACGCAAGTCAAGGAATTGCTGCTGATCGACGTTCGTTTGAGCGAAGATCACGTCAAGCAACTGGAGTCAATCGATCGTTGGAATCGCGTCGTCTGGAAATAGCATCCGTCGATACGGTACATTTGCACGGCAGTCGGAGTCGATCGCCTGTAGCAACGTCCTTCAGCGCGGTTTGGTTTATGCAAGTCTCATTCAAACAACTGATCGATCCCGAATTCAAACGGGATCCTCTGCCACTGCTACGCACGCTGCGTGAAAACGGACCGCTGGTTGACTGCAAAATCCCGGTTCTGGGCAAGATCCGATTTGCAACGACCTACAGCGCAGTGGATCAGTTACTGCGTGATCGTGACCGATTTGTGTTGGAACCGCAGCATGCTGGTCGCGGTCGGCTGGGTGACATTCGAACTTGGCTGCCGGGACCGATTCGAGTCTTGACCGAGAACATGTTGCAAAAGGACGAACCGGATCATCGTCGCTTGCGAAGTTTTGCGGAGCTGGCGTTTTTGCGCAAGAACATTGATTCGATGCGTGATCGAATCACCATGCTTGCGGATTCACTGATCGACGATTTCGCCGACGAGCCATCGATCGATTTGATGAGCCGCTACAGCAGGTCGTTGCCACTGGCCGTGATCTGCGAGTTGTTGGGATTGCCGCTGGAAGATCGTTCTCAATTCTCGCGATGGATCAAGGGTGTCAGCAACGCGTCATTACCTTGGGGGCTGGTCACGATGTTGCCGGGTATCTGGAAACTCAATCGTTATTTGAAGCAACGATTTCGGATCGAGCGGCAGAGACCCAGCGGAGGATTGATCAGCGAATTGGTGGCCGCCGAACAGGATGGATCCAAGCTGAGCGAGAATGAGTTGTTGTCGATGGTTTTTTTGCTGTTCATTGCGGGCCACGAGACGACAACGCATTTGATGACGCTGTCGATGATGACGCTGCTGACCAGGGTGGAACTGCGTCAGCAGTGGATGAACGATCCCGAGGGTCGCCTGCGAGCCGTCGACGAATTGCTAAGGTTTCTGTCACCGGTGCAAATGACCAAGCCCCGCTATGCCGCTAGTGACACACAGATCGATGGCGTACCAGTACAGCAAGGTCAGATGATGATGGGATTATTAGCGGCCGCGAATTTGGATCCATGTAAATTCGACCATTGCGAAACGATCGATTTTGCCCGCCATCCCAATCAACATCTGGGATTTGGCGGCGGCATTCATTTTTGTCTCGGGGCGCAGTTGGCACGGATCGAAACCGAGATCGGGATCACCCGTTTGCTGGAGCGATTCCCCGATTTAGAAATGGGCTGTGATGAATCGCAGCTGCGGTGGACGGGTAAGACGGGAATGCGAACGTTGTTCGAGTTCCCGGTTCGTACGGCCTGAATAGACTGTTGCCCGGTTCCGTCGTTTCGTAAGCCAGGGCCTGTTGGTAAGCCAGAACCTGTCCTGACGATATCGCGTCAGGACAGGTCCTGGCCTACGAAATAACTCTACAGACTCTAACCGCCGATCGGCGTGATCTTGAACTGGCGAAACAGCGCGTCGGTTCCCGGGTCGTGACCCTGGATCATCAACGTCCCGGCTTCCAGGCGTTTTCCTTTTCGTGGGTTTTCGTGTTCTTCGCGATCATCGGACCAGTCACTGACCTGCACGCCGTTGACCCAAGCGGCAATGTGCTCATCGTGCGTATTCAGAACGACGGTCGCCCATTGGTCAGCATCACCAGCAACCACACGCGCGTCTTGGCGACGAAAAATTCCGCCGGTGCCGCAATCGGCCGGCGATAGACGGTTGTTGTCTTTGAATTCGTTGCTGATCTGGCATTCGTAGCCCATCATCTGGTCGCCCGGAATGCAGCGAAAGAAAATGCCTGAATTCATTGTGACATCGGCCATCTTGTATTCGGCCAACAAAACAAAATCGTCAAACGACTGTTTGCTTTCCAGTTGTGTGCGTCCCCCTTTGACTTGCAGGGCCCCGTCGTCGGTCATTTTGAAGTCACCGGGCATGTCGGGATATTTTTTCCACTGGCTCAGTTCATCGTCCAGCAGCGACTCCAGTCCAATTGGTTTCAGGCGAATGTCGCGAAAGGCGACACGCCCACTGTTGTGTTGCAGGCTGATACGACCGGCGGGCAAATTGTCCTCGTCGGAGTATTGGCAAACAACTTGATCGTCCAATTTGATTTCAACCTCCTGGCCTTGCACGCGAATCGTCATCCGTCGCCATTGCCCAAACGATTGCTCGGGCGCGTCGTCGACGACTTTTTGCCGCTTGACGACACTAGCGGTCGGAAACGGGTTGTCGTCCGGTGCGATGTTGATTTCGTAGCAATCGATTTCTGGGTCCTGCGGGTCCAGTGGTGTGCGAACAAAGACGCCGCTGTTGGTCTTTTCATCAGCATTGAACTCGAGCGTTAGTTCAAAGTCTTGCCATTGTGTCGATGTGCACAAAAAGGATCGATCTCCTTGGTCGACCACGATCGTGCCATCCTGGACACGCCAGTTCGCTTGGCCAGTGATCTGCCAGCCGAACAAAGTGACACCGTCGAACAGTCGGATCCAACCGTCGGCGGCCTGCTCGGGTGTCAATCTCGCAGAGAGCAATTGTTCGCTGGTTACCTCGAATGCGGGCGGTGCGATTTCTGCCACGGTCGCTTCGGTTTGCTCGGGGGCGTCGTTGACAACGTCACTTGGATCGCTCTGAGTCTTCTTTTGACAACCCGTGATTACGATCAGTAGTAACGCAACGACGAACGCGGAGGCGTGCCGAGAATATGAAAAACGTTGTTGGTTCATGGGTTTGAAATCTCTAATATCCGTAACGGTCAAAATAGGCTTTCCAGGCTTCTTTGATCAGTGATTCGTCTTCCTCGCTCAATCGATGTTGATTGGCTTTGTAGGTCTTGTTTTCCGTGTCGGCCCACTGTTGAATCGAAGGCCGTACCGTCTCGAAATCACTCAAACGCAACGACTCGTAGATGTGTTGCATCGTGTCGACCGGTCGTGCGGTCAGGTCCTCGTAGCGAACGTCGATCAGTCGATGGGGCTCGATCATTTCACGGTCACGATTAAAGGCTGCGTACATGCGCCGCAAGCATTCAATCACGTACTGGACTTCATCCTCGTGGTTGGGTTCTTGCATCGATTGCGCATCACATAGACCTCGCCAAAGCCTGCAGGTCGACGGGAAAAGTTCGCGCGGATCACGCGTGATGTGTATGAACTTGGCATCGGGAAATTCTTTGGCAAGACGGCGAATGCGTCCGGTGTGAGTCGGACTTTTGATCACCAAGGGGCGACCGGTCACGGTGCTGACGGCCAGCAAAAACTGGCGCATCGCATCGGACCAGGTTTGTTGGTCTTTGTCGGACACCCCTTCAAAATCCAGGTAGTCCATGTCGACCGGACCCTCGTTGGGAAATGCCATTCGGCGATAGGGCGATGGCAAACCCAAATTCATCAACGCGAATTCGTCTTCTTGCGGTCTCTCCCAGCCGGCCGACATGTTGTCCATCGGTCGCTTGCCGGGCAGCAGCCAGGTAAAGAACTTGCGAAACGCCCATTCGGTGACCAGGAAATGGTGAGGTGCAAAACATTGAAACGTCGACGGACTGCTCAGGCGTTCGTCTCGCACCATCAGTTCATGCAATAGCGTTGTACCACTGCGCCAATGTCCAATGATGAAAACGGGCGGTCCGTGCAATTCAGCGGCGGCAAGTCGTCGACTGAACAGTAGTTTTTGCACGCCTGCGCAGGTCGTATTGAACGGTGCGGCGATGCTCGCACCGATGGCGTGCGGAAAACGTCCCAAACTGAAATGGAAATGGCCTTGGCGGAGCAGGGCCAACAATCCGCTGGGCCGCATCCCGTGCCAGAATCTTGGCGTATAGAAAGGGTAGGGGTGGAAGCCCTTTTTGTTGGTCTGGGACGAATTGGTTTTTTTGGCCACTGACGTTCCAGTATCGGGGACGTCGGCGTCCGGATCGGATTTGGCAGTGGCTCGATTCGGCAGCCCATCGTCCATTCGATCTGACTTTGCGTCGATCGGGACGTCCGCGGTGTTTTCGAGACGATCCGATGGCGTTTCCACTGACCGATTCGGTTCACCGGATTCTGTTAGGGACGCCTTGTTGTCAGGCAGATCGCTCAAGAAATCGATGAGGGCACGAGGAATAAAAAGTCGGAACCAAATGACTCGTTGCGCAGTAGTTACGTGTTGACCACTTTAATGGACACTGGTCGCGACGTGCAGGAGTTCGGGACGATTGGACGATCAAGGCCGTGTTTTTCACGGGCGAGCCCGTTTTTCCCGCCTTCGGGAGGTTTTCGTGCACGTTCCGCGAGAATTTCTGGCCGTCTGCGATCTTGGTTGACTGGGCGTGATTGGGACAAACACGTGGATCGGTGGCCGTTGGCGGAGATTGGCTTGACCGTGTGGGGCCGATACTCGGCGGTGGCCGAGACAAGGCGGTGGCAGACATTTGGCGCTTACTGGGGGTTGCATGGGACCCGTCACGAATCAGGCTTCGTTGGTCTACAATTCCGTTCCATACCAGGCCAACTGGACGTACAAATCTAATCGCAAGTTTCGATATGACAACATCAGCCGACGAACTCTCGGTTGCCGATTTGCAGCGGCATATCCACCGGATGTACTACGACAAAGATGTGGCCCGCGGTGTGGATGGGACCTTCATGTGGCTGATGGAAGAAGTCGGAGAACTCGCGTCTGCCCTCCGCGGAACCGACAAGGAGAACCTGGCTGAGGAGTTCGCTGATGTGATCGCTTGGTTGGCGACGATCGCCAACGTTGCCGGCGTCGACCTGAATGCCGCACTGGTCGCAAAATATGGGGGCGGTTGCCCCGGATGTCATCGACTTGTTTGCGAATGCCCTAATAGTGAAAAACCCTAACGCTGCGTCACGAATGAGTATGCTCACCCTCGCATGCCCGATACCAGCGGTATTAAGACTGCCTCGAAAACGATGAACCCATTGCTTTCCATCATCATCCACCGTCAGTTGCAGCGATGCGTCGTTGTCGGGTCGGTGTTGGCCGTGTTGATGGTCGTATTCGCTGCTGAAACGATCGGGCAGGAAAACCTATCGCCATCCAATCCAAACGGTAGCGGCAGCGATTCAGCATTGGCAGGTAGTCGTGATAATGCATCGATTTGTGGCATCACCGGTCACTATCGAATCGGACGCTGGACGGCTGTGCGACTGACCGAATTGGATCGTGACGACGATGAGCCGGGAACAGATCGTACTGATAGCGATCCCGTCGGGCCCGGCACGATATCGATCGAAACTTTGGACGGCGACGGCGTTCGTGCGGTCTACCAGCAGCCATCGCTGGCCAATGATTCGGGCAACGCTCGTGCCCGTTACGGATACGTCATTCCCGGCAGCGAAGCAGCACCCGTGATATTGCGCCGCGGTGAACGAGTTATCCTTTCGCAGCGGTTTCCTTTACTCGGTTCGCCATCGCGTGGACCGTCGGCCGTGCCGCCCGGCATGGCTTGGATCGTATCGTTGGGGGACCCCCTGGGCGTCGACGCAATCGGCGCCAACGATTTGCTCAAACGCGATGCGATGATCGCGGTGTCGCAGCCCACGTCGGCAACCGAGTTACCTGGTCAGTCACTGGGTTATGACGGTGTCGACATGATCATGATCAATTCCGCGGGGTACGAATTGCTGCGGGATCTTGAGCCATCGCAATCTCAAGCAATCGTAGATTGGGTTCGCAACGGTGGCCGCGTGTTTTTGACCTTGGGCGAATCGGCCGCACAGTTACCCGAGGTGGCACCCTGGTTGTATGATCTGCTGCCCAAGGACACGTCCAAAGCATCGGGTGCCATGTCATCCGACGGTCGGGTCAATCAGCCCGAAATCATCCGCTTGGATCCATCTGCGATCGAAACGTACACGTCGGCGCAGATGCCGTTGAGTGCGTTCGAGGGGATGAAGCTGCCGCGAGGGGTTGGTGAGATATTGTTGACCGGCCGAACGACTCGACGAGTCAGCACGCCCCTGGCGGCCGAATACACGGTCGGATTGGGACGTATCACCGTGATCGCTGCCGATTTGGAGTCGGATGTCTTCGCACTCTGGCCGGAACGTCTGGATTTGATTCGTCGGTTGACTGGTTCGCTGTTAATGATCAATCGCAAGCAAGAGGTGGCCGCGAGCCGATTAACTGCGTTTGACGATCTGGCCGGACAAACACGCGCGACATTGGATCAGTTTTCGATCAAACGCCATTTTAGTTTTTCAGTTTTGGCGTTGGTCTTGATGGCCTTGATCGCTTTAATCGGTCCGTTGGATTATCTGTTGATCAATCGTGCTCTTGGAAAGCCGTTGCTTGGTTGGCTGACGTTTCCCGTGGTCGCGCTCGGTTTGTCCGCAGTGTTGGTGTCGCAATCAGTCACTGCCATGGTGTCAAACAAAACGGAAGGCTCGGCCACCACCACGGTTCAATGCAATCGCTTGGAAGTGATCGACATAGACATGATCGATCACGTCGGTCGCGGATTTGCCTGGAGTTTTCTTTATTCGCATCCTGCCAATCAATTTGACATTGATGTGTTGCCCAGTGAGGACCTGAAGTCATTTTCGTCGTCGGTTGGTCGTATCTACACCGCACCATTTGGGACCCCGGGGCAGGCGTTTGGAGGCATTCAAATTGAGGGCGAAGACTCACGGCTACCGCCCTATGAAGTGGTTGCAAATCGGACCGATGATCAAATTCGCGTCACGATCGAAGATTTGGCGATCGCTCCGCGCAGTAGCAAATCGATTGCGATACGTTTGAGTTTTGACCCAGACCTGACGGAGATTCCAAGCATTCAACGTCGTCGCGGCAGCGAACTGTTGCAGGGTCAACTGACAAATCCGCTGCCTGTTGATCTACTGGACGGCATGTTGATCTACGGCAACTGGGTGTATCTGTTACCAACACGTTTGCCGCCGGGTGGTCGAATTGAATCGTTGAGCGATTTGCGACAAAAGAATTTTCGGTGGCAACTTTCGCGACAGCAGATTTTCGAAAAAAGTAAGATCACGAATGAAACATGGGAACCATCGAATTTTGATTCACCATCGCGGATGGCAGAAATGTTGATGTTCCACGATGCGGTTGGCGGCAGTCGCTACACCGGCCTGCGACATCAGCCCCTGTCGTTCTTGGATTCAAGTCATCTGTTGACGCACGATCGATGCATCTTGATGGGACGTTTGGGATCATCGGCCACCGAAATCCGGCTTCGTGATATTCGCAACGATGACCGGCAACAAACGCCCTCAGGAATGTCGCTGTCCATGGTCCGGATTGTGTTGCCAGTTGAAACGGCGCAGCGTAAGTAGCAATTGTGAATCGATTGACAATGTATACCCGATCATTTTTCCCCAGACATACTGCACCGAAGTGATTAAGACAGTCGACTTGACGAAAAAATACGGTGATGCGTTTGCGATTCGTGCCATCGATCTGGATTTGGAACCGGGCGACTTGTTTGGCTTCATCGGACCCAATGGTGCAGGCAAGACAACGACGATGCGAATCATTGCAACGTTGTTGGAGCCGAGTTGGGGCGAAGCTTACGTGTGCAATCACAGCGTCCACACACAGCCCAAAGAGATTCGACGCTTGGTCGGATACATGCCCGATTTCTTTGGTGTCTACGACGATATGACCGTGGTCGAGTACCTGGAGTTTTTTGCGGCCGCCTATCGGATCGGTGGCGGCGATCGTAAGAAACGGGTGGACGAGATGTTGGACGTCGTCGATCTGGATTTCAAACGCGATGCGTACGCCAACACACTATCGCGCGGTCAGACGCAGCGGCTAGGTTTAGCGCGAACGATGTTGCACGATCCGCAGGTGTTGCTGCTGGATGAACCGCTTTCGGGGCTCGATCCGCGGGCTCGTATCGAAATGCGCAACCTGCTGAGGCGACTCGGCGAGATGGGCAAAACCATCATCGTTAGCAGTCACATTTTGCCAGAGCTGGCTGACGTCTGTAATAAAGTTGGCATCATCGACCGTGGCGAACTGAAACAGAATGCAAAGGTCACCGAAGTGATCAAGATGGTCCGTCAGCACACGGTTTTGGTCATTCAACCTGGCCAGCGTGAACAGATGGCGCAGATATCGAGCCTGTTGGAGCATCACGACAAGGTGCAGGGAGTCGACACGGGTGACGATGCCGTCCGCGTCGTGTTGAAATCCGAAGTCGAAGACTACAGCGATTTGCCCAAGTTATTGATCGATAACGGGATCTCACTGAAGCGATTTAATGAAGAGGAACTGGATCTGGAATCGGCCTTCATGGCGCTGACCAAAGGGACGAGTACACGGATGTAACTGGGCACGAAATGGAGCGGGGTAAAGGATGCGATCCAGATTCGTGGCGTCTCGTTATGTCTTGGCCAGTTTGATCACGAACTGTTCGAGCAAAAATCGATCACGACCTTCCTGGCTATGCGTCCCTTTGAGGCGAAGGTCGGCGTCAAGCAACCACGGCAGTAGTTGCTTGGCACGATCGCGACCGAGTCCGCGCAATTGCGCCTTGGCACGCTGAATGTCCGACGGCCGATGAATTCCGGCACTGGACAATGCGTCTTCGAGTTGCCATTTCCGCCCGCTGGCTTCGCGGTGTTCGACCACGGCAGTGGCCATGCCCAGGCGACGCAGCGACCACGCGATCTGGGGCAACAGTGCGATTGGTTTTTGTCCGCCGCTCATCAATTTGTCCAACTGACGCAACGCTTCGGCCGAGTTGCCTTCGGCGATTGCATCGGTGATCTGCCAAACCGTTTTGCCTTGCCAGCCGGCGACAATCTCACGCACGGTTGCTTCGTCGATCGTTTCGCCCTTTTCGCAGTACAGGGCCAGTTTGGCGATCTCGGTGTCCAGCATTCCGATTTCGTCGCCCAGCATTTCGATCAACGCGTCCGCGGCGTTATTGGCAAGTTTGGCTTGGTGTCGCCCGGCGACGTAGGTGGTCAAGAATTTACGCCGGGACGCAGCAGTGACGCCAAGTTTTTTGTCCAACGAGGCCGAACAAGCGACGACCAAGTGGTCTTTGTTGATTGCTTTGTACAGTCGGGTGTTGGATGCCAGTGAGCTGAGTTCCAGGATGAATCGACTGGCCGTACCAGGCTTGGCGACGTATTTTTCCAGTTCAGGTC